>DATIDZ010000140.1:0-4535 GCA_035456045.1 Caldimonas sp. | reverse complement strand
ACGACGCCCGCGAGCGCGAGCGCGAATGCGCCCGCTTGCGCGGTCGTGAACTCCTCGCCGTAGAAGAGGGCACCCACCGCGGCCGCGGTGACCGGCAGGAAGACGGTGAAGATGCCCGCCGACGAGGCCGGCACGTGCTTCAGTCCGGTCATCCACAGCCAGACGGTGACGACGCTGGCGGCGATCGAGTAGACCAGCAGCAGCCACCAAGACGACTCGGGAATGAACGACGGCGAGAAGCCGCGCAGCTGCCAGAGCGCGAACGGCGCGACCAGGACGAGCCCCCACAGGTTGATGAGGGCGCTGATCCTCTTCGGGCCCAGCGAGGCCGAGAGCTTCTTGCCGATGACGACGTAGAGCGCTTCGCACGTCACCGCACCGACGAGGAGGGCGATGCCCACGAATGATCCGCTCGCCAGCTCGCCCTCGGCGTCGCGCGCGAACGCGACCAGGGCGATGCCGGCGATCGCGCACGCGATCCCCGCGGCGACGCGGAGGCCCACCCGCTCGTCGAGCAGCCACCACGACAGGAGCGCGACCACCGCAGGCAGCGCCGCCATGATCACGCCGGCGGCCAGCGCGGTGCTTTGGCGGATGCCGAACAGCATGCAGATCGAGAACAGGAAGTTGCCGAAGAACGACTCGAGGAAGAGCAGGCGGCGGCTGCGCGCGTCGAGCGGGGCCTCGCCGGCGGGCCGGCGCAGCCACGGCGCCATCGCCACCGCTGCGATCGCGAAGCGCATGCCGGCGAGCAGGAAGACCGGGAAGACGATGACCAGGGCCTTCGAGAAGCCGACGTAGGCGCCGACGATGGCCATCGCGGCGGCCAGGCAGAGGTACGCGAGCCCGAGGCGCGCCGGCGAAGCGTTCATGCCGCGCCCGGCCGTTGCGCGGCCGCCGCGTCGAGCGCGCGCCGGCGTTCGTTGCGCGCGATCACGAAGCTGGCGACGACGACGCCGACCGCGACGACCGCGATGATGATCGTCGCCACCGCATTGACGCTCGGGTTGAGGCCGAGGCGGGCGCGGGAGAAGATGACCAGTGGCATCGTCGTCGCGCCGGGGCCGGACAGGAATGCCGAGAGCACGACGTCGTCGAGCGAGAGCGTGAAGGTGAGGAGGAACGCCGAGAGCAGGGCCTGGGCGATCATGGGCAGCGTCACGAGCCAGAAGACCTGCCACGGTCGCGCGCCGAGGTCGAGCGCGGCTTCCTCGAGCTGCGGGTTGAGCGTCTGCAGCCGCGCCCGCACGACCACCGTGGCATAGGCCAGCCCGAGCAGCAGGTGGCCGAGCCAGATCGTCAGCATGCCGCGCTCCGGGAAGCCGACGCCGAACGCCGCTTCGCTGGCGCGCTGCAGCGAGACGAGCATGAGCAGAAGCGACAGGCCGATGATCACCTCGGGCATGACGAGCGGCGCTGCGACCATCCCGGCGAAGAGCGTACTGCCGAAGAAGCGCCGGTAGCGCACGAGCGCGAAGGCGGCGAGCGTGCCGAGCACGACCGAGGCGCACGCCGTCGCCAGCGCGACCTTCAGCGACAGCGCGAGGCCGGCGAGGAGCTCGCGGTCGTCGACCAGCGCCGCATACCAGCGCAGCGTGAAGCCGCGCCAGACGTTGGCCACAGGCGAGTCGTTGAACGAGTAGACGACGAGGGCGACGATCGGCACGTAGAGGAACGCGTAGCCGAGCGCGAGCCAGCTGCGCGCGAACGATCGGTTGAGGGCGGAGCCGAGCATGTTGTCAGGCCGCGCGCTCGGCGGCCTCGGCCTGGTAGCGGCTGAACACCGCGAGGGGGACGATGACCAGCAGCACCATCGTCACCGCGACGGCGCACGCCATCGGCCAGTCGTTGTTGCTGAAGAACTCGTCCCACAGCGTGCGGCCGATCATCTGCGTCTGCGGGCCGCCGAGCAGCTCGGGGATGACGTACTCGCCGACGCAGGGGATGAAGACGAGCATCGCGCCGGCGATGATGCCGGCGCGCGAGAGCGGCACGGTCACCTTCCAGAACGCAGTCCAGGCGCTGGCGCCGAGATCGGCAGCCGCCTCGAGGAGGCGCAGATCCATCTTGGCGAGGTTCGAGTACAGCGGCAGGATCATGAACGGCAGGTAGGTGTAGGTCATGCCGAGTACGAGCGAGAACGGCGTGTTCATCAGCTGGCCCGGTCCCGGGATGAGGTGCGTGGCGGCGAGCAGCCGGTCGAGGCCGACCGCCTCGATCGCGTTCGCCGCCAATCCCTGCTCGGTGAGCAGCGCCTTCCACGCGTAGACGCGCAGCAGGAACGACGTCCAGAACGGCAGCATGACGAGCATCAGCAGCGCCGGCTGAATCGAGCGGCGCGCGCGCGCCATGAAGTACGCGAACGGATAGCCGATCGCCAGGCAGAGCATCGTCGTCACCGCCGCGTAGACGAGGCTCGAGACGTACGTCCGCAAGTACAGGTCGTCCTGCAGCAGCAGCAGGTAGTTGCCGAGCTTGGCGCTGACGGCGATCGCGCCGTCCTTCCAGGTGACGATGTCCTTGATCGTCGTCGTCTCCATCTCGGAGACGCTGATCTTGGCGACGACGAGAAACGGGAGCAGGAAGAAGACCAGCAGCCACGCGTACGGGACCGCGATGACCGCGAAACGGCCGCGCTTCGAGCCGACCTTCATTGCGTCAGCACGACCTGGGAAAGGTCGGTCCAGGTCGCCCACGCCGAGTCGCCCCAGGTCAGCGGCGCGCCCGGCTGCCGCTCGACGTTGCTCTGGCTGATCTTCAGGACCCGGCCGCTCGCCATCTGCAGGTGGTAAACGGTGAAGCTGCCGAAGTAGGCGATCTCCTTGATCGTGCCGTGGGCGCGGTTGACGCCGGCGTCGGGCACGGCGGTCGACTTGAGCGCGTCGCGGCGCAGGCGGATCTTCTCGGGTCTGAGGGCGACCGTGACGGGCATGCCGCGCGTGCCGGTGATGCCGTGACCGACGCGGTGCTGCAGGTCGCCGCAGTCGACGACGACATGATCGGCTTCGTCCTCGACCAGCGTGCCGTCCATCAGGTTGACGTTGCCGATGAAGTCGGCGACGAAGCGGCTCGTCGGCGTCTCGTAGATCTCGGTCGGCGCGCCGACCTGCAGGAAGCGTCCCTCGCTCATGACGGCGATGCGCGCCGCCATCGTCATCGCTTCCTCCTGGTCGTGCGTGACCATGACGCAGGTGACGCCGACGTCGTGGATGATGTTGGCGAGCTCGATCTGGGTTTCCTCGCGCAGCTTCTTGTCGAGCGCGCCGAGCGGCTCGTCGAGAAGCAGCAGCTGCGGCTTCTTGGCGAGGCTGCGCGCCAGCGCGACGCGCTGCTGCTGCCCGCCCGAAAGCTGGTGCGGCTTTCGCTTCGCATAAGGCTCGAGCTGCACGAGCTTCAGCATCGCCTCGACGCGGCTGCGCACTTCATCCTTGGGCAGGCCGTCGCGGCGCAGGCCGAACGCGATATTGTCGAACACCGAAAGGTGCGGGAAGAGCGCGTAGCTCTGAAACATCATGTTCATCGGCCGCTCGTACGGCGGCAGCGCCGCGAGGTCGCGGCCGTCGAGAAGGATCGTTCCCGAGGTCGGCGTCTCGAAGCCGGCGAGCATGCGCAGGAGCGTCGTCTTGCCGCATCCCGAAGAGCCGAGGAGGGCGAACACCTCGCCCTTGGCGATGTCGATCGAGACGTTGTCGACGGCGCGGTGGCCGTCGAAGTCCTTGACGATGTTGCGGATGCGAAGAAAGGCGTCGTCAGCCATGCGCGCGCTCGTGGCAAACCCGCGATTCTCCACCAGCGACCCCACCGGGGTCGGCCCCGTCCTCCCGGAGGGAGGAGTCGGGGAGGGAAGCAGCCCTGCCGCGCAGCGGATGTCTTGAAACGGCTACGCCGATTTCAAGACATCGGCGATGGTGCTGATCGCCTGGTCGATGTGCGATTCCTCGACGATCAGCGGCGGCGACAGCGCGATGATGTCGCCGGTCGTGCGGATCAGCACGCCGCGCTGGAAGCACTCGCGGAAGACGTCGAACGCGCGCTTGCCCGGCGCGCCGGGGATCGACTCGAGCTCGATGCCGCCGACCAGGCCGATGTTGCGGATGTCGATCACGTTCGGCGACTCGCGGAGCGAGTGCAGCGCGTGCTCGAACACCGGCGCCATCTTCGCGCCGCGCGTCAACAGGCCTTCGTCGGCGTAGGTCTCGAGGGTGCCGAGCGCGGCCGCGCAGGCGAGCGGATGCGCGGAGTACGTATAGCCGTGCGGGAACTCGACCATGTGCTCGGGCCCGCTCATGAAGACGTCGTGGATCGCGCCCTTCGCGAACACCGCCCCCATCGGCACAGCCCCGTTGCTGATCCCCTTGGCGACCGTCATCAGGTCAGGCGTGACCTTGAAGTGGGTCGCAGCGAACGGGGAGCCGAGGCGCCCGAAGCCGGTGATGACCTCGTCGAAGATGAGCAGGATGCCGTGCTTGTCGCAAATCGCCCGCAGCCGCTCGAGGTAGCCCTTGGGCGGCAGCAGCACGCCGGTCGAGCCCGCC
>DATIDZ010000139.1:0-3058 GCA_035456045.1 Caldimonas sp. | reverse complement strand
CGCGCAGGAACTCCAGCGCCTCGTCGAGGCGCTGGAGCTTCTCGCGCGCGGACAGCTCCTGCGCGCCGGGGTCGTCGGGCCGCATCGCCATCAGCGCCGCGATCGCCGCCGCGGCGATCATCCGCGGCCGCAGGTCGGTCGGGGCGTCGCCGAGGTCGGCGGCGACCGACTCGGCGATGATCGCCTCGAAGCGCGCCATCAGGTGGCGCTCGTGGGCGGCGAGCGACTCGTACTCCGAGCACAGGCGATGCCGGATCGCCTCGCGCTGCTCGTCGGCCTCCAGGTCGGGCAGCAGACCGGTGAGCCAGGCGCGCAGCGCGTCGAACGTCGACTCGTCCGCCGGACGGCCGCGCAGCCGCGCGGCGAGGGCGTCGAAGGTCTCGTCGAAGTCGGCGAACAGCACGTCCTCCTTCGAGGGGAAGTAGGCGAAGAAGGTGCGTGGGGCGACGTCGGCCGCGTCGGCGATGTCGGCCACCGTCGTCGCCTGGAACCCGCGCTCGGCGAACAGGCGGAACGCGGCGTCCTCGATCGTGCGGCGCGTCTGCTCCTTCTTGCGCTCCCTCAGACCCATCGCGACGGATCGTAGCATCGGTTGCATACATCGCATATTTGCATTGATTGCAATTTTGCGCTGAGTGTGCGATCGTCCGCCGCATGCGCCGCCTTGCCGCCTTCGCCTACGACCGCCGCCGCCTCGTCGTGGCCGCCTGGATCGCCGCCATCGCCGCGGCGCTCGCCCTCGCCGCCGGAGCCGGCGGCGGGTTCGTCAACAGCTTCACGCTGCCGGGGACCGAGTCCCAGCGCGCCCTCGACCTCCTCCAGCAGCGCTTCCCGCAGCAGTCCGGGGACTCGAGCCAGATCGTCTTCGCCGTCCGCGACGGGCGCCTCACCGAGGCTCAGCGCCGCGCGCAGGTCGCCCGCGTGGTGCAGCGCGTCGAGCACCTGCCGCACGTGACCGCGGTCCAGAGCCCGTTCGCCGGGCCAGGCGCCGTCTCCCGCGACGGCCGCGTCGCCTTCGCGACCGTGCTCTTCGACCGCCAGGCCAACGAGCTCGAGAGGGCCGACGTCCAGCGGGTCGTCGACACCGCTCGGGCCGGCGCCACCCGCGGTCTGCAGGTCGAGCTCGGCGGCCAGGCCATCCAGGTCGCCGAGCAGGCGCCGCAGGGCGCCGGCGAGCTCATCGGCGTCGGGGTGGCCATCGTCGTGCTCGTGCTCGTGCTCGGATCGCTGGCCGCGATGACGATGCCGCTGGTCGTGGCCTTCGCCGCCATCGCGCTGGCGATGGCGCTCGTGGTCGCCGCGTCGGCCGTCTTCGACATCGCCGACTTCGCACCGACCCTGGCGGTGATGATCGCCCTCGGCGTCGGCATCGACTACGCCCTGCTCATCATCAGCCGCTTCCGCGGCGAGCGCGCCGCGGGCGCCGACCTGCGCGCGGCGACCCTGACCGCGATGGACACCGCGGGCCGCTCGGTGCTCTTCGCGGGCTCGACGGTCGTGGTCGCGCTGCTGGGCATGGTGCTGCTCGGCATCTCGTTCCTGAACGGGCCGGCGATCGCCGCGGCGCTGGCGGTGGCGCTGACGATGGTCGGGTCGCTGACGCTGCTCCCCGCCCTGCTGGGGGCCTTCGGCCGCCGCGTCAAGGCCCCGGCGATCGCCGACGGCGAGCACGAGTCGCCGCGCTGGGCTCGCTTCAGCGCGCTGATCGAGCGCCGTCCGCGCGCCTTCGCGGCCGCGGCGACCGCGCTGCTGCTGCTCGTGGCCGTGCCGGCGACGGGCCTGCGGCTGGGCAGCAGCGACGCCGGCAGCAACCCGACGTCGTCGACCACGCGCAAGGCCTACGACCTGCTCTCGCAGGGGTTCGGCTCCGGGTTCAACGGCCCGTTCCTCGTCGTGGCCGAGGTCCAAGGCGATCGCGGCCGGGCCCAGCTCGGCGAGCTCACCACGAAGCTCCGCGCCGAGCGCGGCGTGGCCGCCGTCGCGGAGCCGACGTACAACCGGGCGGGGGACACGGCGACGCTGACGCTGTTCCCCGCCAGCAAGCCGCAGGACGCGGCGACCAAGGACCTGCTCGAGCGCCTGCGCTCCAGCGTCCCGCGTGACGGGCCCCTGCGCGTGAGCATCGGCGGCGCCACGGCCGCGAGCGTCGACATGAGCAGCGTCCTGTCGTCGAAGCTGCCGCTCTTCGTGCTCGTCGTCGTCGGGCTCGCGCTGCTCCTGCTGGCCGTCGTCTTCCGCTCGCTGGTCATCCCGGCCAAGGCCGCGGTGATGAACCTGCTGAGCATCGGCGCGGCGCTCGGCGTCATCACCTTCGTCTTCCAGGACGGGCACCTCGCGTCGCTGATCGGGGTCGACTCGACGGGGCCGATCGAGCCGTTCCTCCCGGTCTTCATGTTCGCCATCGTCTTCGGGTTGTCGATGGACTACGAGGTCTTCCTCGTCACGCGCATGCACGAGGAGTGGGGGCGCACGAGGAACGCCGGCTTCGCCGTCCGCCACGGGCTGGCCCTGACCGGGAAGGTGATCACCGCCGCGGCCATCATCATGATCAGCGTCTTCGCCGCGTTCATGCTCGGCGACGACCGCGTGATCAAGCTGTTCGGCCTTGGACTGGCCTCCGCCGTCCTGTTCGACGCGTTCGTGATCCGGCTCGTGCTCGTACCCGCGCTCATGCACCTGTTCGGCCGCGCGAGCTGGTGGATGCCGGCCGGACTCTCGCGGCGGCTGCCGCGCCTGTCGATCGAAGGCCCCGAGCCCCAGCCGCAGGAGGGCTGAGCCCGGCAAGCAGCCCCGCGTCGCACGCCTCCCACGGCGCGGGCACGGGCACAACCGGGCGAGGGGACGCGGGGACGCGGGGAATCCACTACTTGACAGTTGTTGAGATGTAGATATACTCTCGCATCTACCTCTTGTCAATTGTGGAGTTGTGAATGCCGGAGTCCGTTCCCGTTCCCCATCCGTTGCCCGAGCAGCTGGTGGAGCTGATCGCGCAGCGCTTCCGTGTCCTCGGTGAGCCGATGCGGATCAGGCTGCTGGATCGTCTGCGTGACGGTGAGGC
>DATIDZ010000138.1:0-2374 GCA_035456045.1 Caldimonas sp. | reverse complement strand
GGTGGACCCGGACGCGTGGCCGACGATCCGCTCGACGACCCAGTTCGCCAATGCCTGCGTCCAGTACGGGCGGATCTACGGACCGGGCGCGAACAACACCTACGACGCGACCATCGGGACGACGCTCAACCAGGCCGTCGGCAGCGAGGACTGCCTCTACCTCAACGTCTGGCGTCCCGCCAACAAGCAGACGAACCTGCCGGTGATCGTCTTCATCCACGGCGGCAGCAACGTCTCCGGCTACACCGCCGACCCGGTCTACGACGGCGCCGCGCTGGCGCGGACCGCGAACGCGGTGGTCGTCACCGCGAACTACCGGCTCGGCATCTTCGGCTTCCTCAACCTGCCGCAGCTCAAGCAAGGCACGGACGCGCAGACCGACTCGGGCAACTTCGCCGTCCTCGACAACATCAAGGCGCTCCAGTTCATCAACCGCAACATCGGCGCGTTCGGCGGCAACGCCGGCAACGTCACCGTCATGGGCCAGTCGGCCGGCGCGATCGATGTCTACGCGCTGCTGACGTCGCCGCTGATGGTCAATGCGAATCCCAAGCTCATGCACCGCGCGGTGCCGTTGAGCGGCGGCATCTCGCTCGCGTCGAACCTTCCCGCCGGGAGCATTCCGACGCTCAACCCGGCCTCGACGGCGCTTGCCCAGGGCAACGCGCTGCTCAACAACCAGCTGATCGCCGACGGCCTCGCCACCGACACGGCGAGCGCCCAGGCCTACGTCGCCACGCAGACGCCGGCGCAGATCGCCGCGTACCTGCGCGGCAAGACCCCCGCCGCATTGCTGACGACGCTGCTGACCAAGCTCGCGGCGCTCGGCCTGTCCGGCTCGGGGCCGATCCCGGAGGGCGTCGTGGTCCCCGTCGATCCGATCGGCGCGATCAACGCGGGCAACTACCTCAAGGTGCCCGTGCTCGCCGGCAACACGCGCGACGAGGCCAAGCTGTTCCCGACCTTCCTCGCGCTGTCGCCGGCGCTCGGCGGCGTCAGCGGCCGACTGGTCAGCGACGCGACCCTGTTCTCGACCCAGTTCAGCTACAACCCCGATGCTGCGCCGACGATCACGATCGGCAGCTGGATCCCGGCGCAATACCTGCCGGTGACGACGCCGGTGACGGGCTTCAACGCCAAGACCGACCTGCTGAACTCGATCTTCTTCGGCAACAGCCGGGACAACGTCCTGAACGCGTTGAAGGCCAAGCAGCCGAACGTCTGGTACTACCGCTTCGACTGGGACGAGGAGCCGGCGCCGTGGAACGACATCTACGGCGCGGCGCATGCCTTCGACCTGGCGTTCGTGTTCGGCAACTTCGGCCCGTCCCTGTTCTCGAACATCGCCAACAGCACGGCCAACAAGCCGGGCCGCCTCGACCTCTCTGACGCGATGATGAAGAGCGTCGGCGCGTTCGCAGCGAACGGCGACCCGAACAACGCGGCGCTGGGTGTCGCGTGGCCGGCGTGGCCGAGCAAGCTGCTGTTCGACGCGACGCCGGCCGCCAAGACCATCTCGGTCCAGTAGGCCATCGTCTGCCGGGCTGGCGCCCGGAACAGGCCGCGGTCGTCCCCCGGGACGCACCGCGGCCGCGCACTGAAACCGCGCGCCTCGCCCGATGGTGGCGCGGACTTTGCTACCCTCCTGCGCCATGAAGGCCGGATTCGACGAGATGCGGGCCGCGGACGGCGCGGTGCGCGAGCACTATGGCGGCTACGACCGCTGGCTCGCCGAGCAGCCGCCGCAGGTGATGCGCTCGCGCCGGGAGGAAGCCGAGGTCATCTTTCGGCGCGTCGGCATCACCTTCGCCGTCTACGGCGCCAAGGACGACGGCAACGGCCAGAACGGCGGCACCGAGCGGCTGATCCCGTTCGACCTCATCCCGCGCGTGATCCCGGCGCACGAGTGGCGCGAGATGGAGCGCGGCCTGCGCCAGCGCGTCACCGCGCTCAACCGGTTCCTGCACGACGTCTATCACGAGCAAGAGATCCTGAAGGCCGGGGTCGTGCCGGCCGACCAGGTCCTCGGCAACGCCCAGTTCCGCGCCGAGATGAAGGGCTTCGACGTCGCCGGCGGCATCTACTCGCACATCGCCGGCATCGACATCGTCCGCGCCGCCAACGCCGACGGCAGCGGCAGCTACTACGTGCTCGAGGACAACCTGCGCGTGCCGAGCGGCGTCTCGTACATGCTCGAGAACCGCAAGATGATGATGCGGCTCTTCCCCGAACTGTTCAACCGCCACCGCGTCGCGCCGGTCGCGCACTATCCCGACCTGCTGCTCGAGACGCTGCGCTCGGTCGCGCCGGCGGCGGTGAACGACCCGGTCGTCGTCGTCCTCACGCCGGGCATGTACAACAGCGCCTACTTCGA
>DATIDZ010000137.1:0-19371 GCA_035456045.1 Caldimonas sp. | reverse complement strand
CGGCGTCCGGCGCGATCTTCGGCACGGCGTCGGGCGCGGCCTCCGGCGCGGCGAGCGCCTCGAGGCGCTCGCGCAGCGCGGGCGGGACCTCGTGGTAGTCGGCCTGGTCGCGCACAGCCGACTGCAGCTGCCGCGCGCCCTCGACCCGCTCGCGCAGCCCGGCGTCCCCGCGCATCCGGTCCTCGATCTCGAGCTGCGAGGCGAGGTCGAGCTCGCCGTCGATGAACGCGTCGATGCGACGCGGGTCGATGTCCTGATTCATGGTGCGTTGCCTCCATGGACCGCGCGCGGCACGGTGCGCAGGACGGGCCGCGCGGCCGGCGCCAGGGCCGCGCGCATGAGCGCGCGCGCACGCGAGAGGCGCGACATCACCGTGCCGACCGGAATCTCGGCGATGCGGGCGATGTCGTTGTACGAGAGATCCTCCAGCTCGCGCAGCACGAGCACTTCGCGATACGCGACGGGGAGCGCTGCGATCGCTTCGTTGATCTCGCGACGCTCCGCCTTGCGCAGCGCGAGGGCCTGCGGTTCCACGCTGGCCGGTGCGGGCAGGTCGTGCAGCGAATCATCGTCGTCGGCGAGGAACGTCCGCTCGGCCGGTCGGTTCTCCTTGAGCCACGAGAAGCAGGCGTGGCGAACGATCTGCAGGAGCCAGGGCCGGGCGTTGTCGCCGTGGAACTTCCCCATGTAGCGCAGCGCTCGCATCATCGCTTCCTGCGCGACGTCCTGCGCATCCTGCTCGTTCTGCGTCAGCCAGCGCGCCAGGTTGTACGCGGCGCCTGCATGCGGCAGGGCCAGCTGCACGAAGCGCCGTCGATCGTCTTCCTCTGCCATGGGGCCTCCCGGTTCCTGAACCGGCCGGCTGATGGATTTATTCCAATTCCCGGCGGCCCCGTCGGAATTGACCGTCCGCTCGAGCCATCGGCGCAGGACGGAGCCCGTGCGGGAATAAAGCGGGCCGATCGGCGGTTAGGGCTCTTGCACCCTCAGCCTGGAGCCGATCATGCTCAACGACACACCGGACCTGTCGCGCCGCGGCGCATTGAAGTGTATGGCGCACGGCGCCGCGGGGACGCTGTTCGTCCTCGCCGGCGGGACGTTCACGCCCGTCGATCTCGCCTGGGCCGCCGCCGCCGACGAGCGCCTCGCCGCGATCGGCAAGCCGCTCTTCCTGCAGATGAGCGATACCCACATCGGCTTCGCCAAGGACGCCAACCCCGACGTCGTCGGGACGCTCGGCCGCGCCGTCGACGTGGTCAACGCGATGGCCGAGCAGCCGGCGCTGATCCTCCACACCGGCGACATCACGCACCTGTCGAAGCCCGCCGAGTTCGACCTCGCGCAGCAGCTGCTCGGGCGGCTTCGGGTCGGCGAGTTGCACACCGTGCCCGGCGAGCACGACACGGCCGATGCCGGCGTCACCGAATACTTCAGCCGCTTCGGGAAGGCCTCGGGCAACAAGGGCTACTACAGCTTCGATCACGCGGGCGTGCACTTCGTCGCGCTGATCAACGTGCTCGACTTCAAGGACGGCGGGCTCGGCGTTCTCGGCCCGCGCCAGCTCGCCTGGGCGAAGGCCGATCTCGCCGCCCGCTCGGCGAGCACGCCGATCGTGGTGTTCGCCCACATGCCGCTGTGGACCGTGTACGAGCCCTGGGGCTGGGGCACTTCCGACGCGGCCGAGCTGATGGCGGAGCTGCGTCGCTTCGGCTCGGTCACCGTGCTCAACGGCCACATCCACCAGATCGTGCAGAAGGTCGAGGGCAACATGACCTTTCATACGGCGCGATCGACCGCGTACCCGCAGCCGGCGGCCGGTGTCGGCGGCGGCCCCGGCCCGCTCAAGGTCGGCGGCGGGCAGCTGGCCACCATGCTCGGCGTCACGGGCGTCTCGCTGGCGCTGCATCCGGCGGCGCCGGCGTTCGTGGAAACGACGCTCGGCTGACCGGGAGGAACCACCATGCAAGCCGATATCGACCTGTTCGCAGCACGGGCCAGGCGCCTCGTGCCTCTGCTCCTGCTCGGCGCCTTCGCCGGCGCACCGGCGTGCGCGCAGACGAGCGCAGCGGCGCTTCCCGCCGGCGATCCGGCGCGCGGCAAGACGCTCTACCAGGGCTGCGAAAGCTGCCACTCGATCGACGAGAACGACGTCGGCCCGAAGCATCGCGGCGTCTTCGGCCGCAGGGCGGGCACCGTCCCGGACTACGCCTACTCGCCCGCGCTCAAGGGCTCCGGGATCACCTGGAACGAGGCCAACCTCGACCGCTGGCTCGTCAACCCGTCGGCGATGGTGCCCGGCACCAAGATGTTCTTCAGGATCGACGATGCGCAGGCCCGCGCCGACCTGATCGCCTACCTCAAGCAGCAGAAGTAGCGGCCCGATCGACGAGGGCGGGCGATCGGTCCTCGCGTCGGTCGCCGGCGCCGGTTGAGGGCCGCACCTGCGACATCGGTGTCGGCCTGTAAGCTCGATCCATGGGCGTCGCCGTTGTCGCGAAGAACATCGCCGTCTTTCTCGACGGCACGCGGAATCGACTGCGGCGCGACAAGGAGACCAACGTCGCCAAGCTGTTTCGCGCCTCGCCCGAGCTCGACAAGCCGGGCCGCCGGCAGGTGAAGCGCTACCTGCATGGCGTCGGCACGCGGCCGCCCTGGTTCGAGCGCCTGACGCGATCGGACCCGCTGCGCCGCGACATCCGCAAGCATCTGAAGCCGGAGGTGCCGCGCGGCCTCGGGCCGCTCCGCGCCCTGCTCGGAACCGCCTATGGCGCCGGTACCGAAGCGCGCATCAAGGAGGCGTATCTCTTCATCTGCGGCGAGTACGACGCCGAGCGACGCGACAAGGTCTTCGTCTTCGGCTTCAGCCGGGGAGCGTTCGCCGCGCGCTCGCTGGCCGGCTTCATCGATCGCGTCGGGTTGCTGCTCTACGCGCACGCCGGGCACGTCGAAGAGGCTTACGCGCTCTACGAATCGTGCGCCGATGCGTCGCAAAGCGCGCTCGCCGAGTTCCTCGTGAAGCTGACCGACAGGAGCTTTCCGGGTCCGGAAAGCAGGGACTACGTGCGGATCCATTTCCTGGGCGTGTGGGACACGGTCGCCGCCTTGGGCGTGCCGTGGAGCGATTCATGGACGGCACCGCATACCCGCTACGTCCAGCTCGAGGTCCCGCCGAACGTCATGAACGCGCGGCACGCGCTCGCCTTGCACGAACTGCGCAGCGACTTCGAGGCGCTGGCCTGGTGCAATCGGAGCCGCCACCCTTCCCTGCAGCAGGTCTGGTTCGTCGGCGCCCATGCGGACGTCGGCGGCGGCTACCGACGAACGGAATCGGGCCTCTCGGACATCGCCCTGCGCTGGATGGCCGTCGAGGCCGAAGCGGCAGGTCTCGTCGTTGAACGGTCCGCGGGCTGGTGGCAGCCGGTGCCCGAGCCACTTTCCCTGCATCACGAGGTGCGCGGCCCCTTTGCCGGAATCGAGCCGGCGGTTCGCGCCCACGTCGCCGGCACGCATCCGCTGTTCGACGCCAGCCTCGACTCGTTCCGCTTCCACGCCCACGTGCTGCGCCATTTCGACGACGCTACGGCGCGGGACTATCGGGAGCCGTCGAAGGTGAGCGACGCGCTGCGGGCGGTCGACGAGTGCGCGCTCAGGCTCTACCTGCGCACGCGACTGGTGGGCAACGACATCGTGAGCAGCGCGTCGTGACCGCCGCCCCCGCCGCGGACACGCCTTGGTGGACGACCGCGAGCCTGCACGAGCTCGCTGCGTCCGCGCCGGTCGTCGCGGACTTCGTTCGCGAGGGCGATGCGCCGTCCGCCGACGAGACGATGCGTTTCGCCCGCGCCCTCGCGCTGCAGACCTTGTGTTCGCGACCGAGTGCGCTCGCGGAGGCCGTCGCCGCCGCCGATGCGTTGACCGACTCGTATCGCGAATGGACCGTGAAGGGCTCCGCGCCTGCGGAACGCAAGGACCCCTCGGGCTGGGTGCGGCGCTCGTCGGCGGTGAGGCAAGGCTTCGAGCTCTGCCTGGCGATGCTGCCGCGGGGCGTGGCCGATTCGGTCGCGCCCCGCATGAAGCAGTTCGCGCAGCGATCGAAGGCGCTCGAGGAAGCGGACAGGAATTCGTACTTTCTCGAGGGCACCCGCGTTCCGTTCACCGTCAGGACGTGGCCGCGTCGGAACTCTGAGCCGGACTAGCGCGGGAGGGGCGAGCCGCGGACCGCCCGCGGGCGGGGCATTGACGTGCGTCAAGCCTCGATCGCTCGAGCCGCCTAGGATCGTTAGATGCAGCAAGGATGCACCTTCGAAGGCCCGGTCCGGGCGGCGCCATGAAGCTGACCAGCTTCACCGACTTCGCCCTGCGCGTGCTGATCTTCCTCGCCGCCGACCCGGAGCGTCGCGCGACGATCGCCGAGGTGGCGAGTGCGTTCGACATTTCGGAGAACCACCTCACCAAGGTCGTCCATTTCCTCGGCAAGGAGGGCTGGCTCGTCAACGTGCGCGGCAAGGGCGGCGGCATGAACCTCGCCCAGGCCCCTGACAAGATCGTGATCGGTCGCGTCGTCCGCGCGACCGAAGGCGCGCCGCAGCCGGCCGAATGCTTCGGCTCGCACCCGGAACGCTGCCGCATCCACCGCGCGTGCCGGCTCAAGGGGGTGCTGAAGCAGGCCGCCGACGCCTTCTACGCCGTGCTCGACCAGTACACCCTGGCCGACCTCGTGCACAACCGCCAGGCGCTCTCCCGCATCTTGCTGATCGCCTGATGGCCGTCATCCGGATCGAGGAACCGGCAAGCGCGGGGGCGCCTCCGCGCGGCCTGGCGCTGTGGCAGCTCGGCTTCCGGCCGTTCTACCTGCTGGCGAGCGTCTTCTCGGCGCTGTCGATCGCGCTCTGGGCGGCGCAGTTCACCGGCCTGCTCGGCCAAGCGTACCTGCAAGGGCCGCTCTGGCATGCCCACGAGATGCTCTTCGGCTTCGTCCTCGCCGTCGTCGTCGGCTTTCTCTTCACCGCCGGACGCAACTGGTCGAACCGGCCGACGCCGACCGGCCCGGCGCTCGTGGCGCTGGCGGCGCTGTGGCTCGCCGCCCGCCTGCTGGTGCTGACGCCGTGGGTGTGGGCGTCGGCGATCGCGAGCGCGGCGTTCCCGATCGCCGCGGCGATCGGGCTCGCGATTCCGCTCGTCGGCGCCGGCAACCGGCGCAACTACTTCTTCGTCGTCCTTCTCGCGCTGCTCGGCGTCGCCGACCTCGCCCTGCACCTGTCGCTGCTCGGCCTGTGGACGCTGCCGCCGCAACTCGGCCTGCAGATCGCGCTGGACATCGTCCTCTTCATCGTCGCCGTGATGGCCGGACGCGTCGTCCCGATGTTCACCAACAACGGCGTTCCCGGCGCCGGCGCGGGCCGGAGCGCGGGCGTCGAGAAGGCGGCGCTCGGCTCGCTCATCGTCCTCGCCGCGCTCGACGCCGCCGGCCTCGACGGGGGCGGGGTTGCGGCCGTCGCTGCGATCGCCGCGATCGCCCATGCGATCCGATGGCTGCTCTGGCGCCCGTGGAAGACCGTGCGCACGCCGCTGGTGTGGTCGCTGCACGCCGCGTACGCCTGGATTCCGGTCCACCTGCTGCTGCGCGTCGGCGTGGAGTTCGGCGCCGTCGCGGCGTCGCTGGCCGCGCATGCGCTGACAGCCGGCGCCGCCGCGGGAATGATCATCGCGATGATGGTGCGGACGACGCGCGGACACACCGGCCTGCCGCTGCGCGCCGACCGCGCCGACGTCGCCTGCTTCGCGCTCGTCACCGGCGCGGCCCTGCTGCGCGTCGCGGGCCCGCTGCTCGCGCCGGCGCTGACGCTGCAGGCGATCGTCGCGTCGGCGGCGCTCTGGTCGACCGGCTTCGCGCTGTTCGCCGTGCGGTATGCGCCGATCCTGGTCCGGCCGCGACGCGACGGCAAGCCCGGCTGACGCAGCGGCCCGACGCTGCAGGCGGCGCACGCCGCCGTGTCGTTCTGATCGCGCTTCCCGGCGCCGCGCTGCTGGCGCGGGGCGGCGGCAAGTCCGCGCGCACGACGCGCCCCGGTGTCGCCGCGCCGGCGCATCGCCCTTGATGCGCATCAACGTCGCGGGGCACTCCGTCCCTACGATAGGTGCATTGCGCATGAACCTTTCAACCGACGACAAGGAACGCATCGTGACGTCTCGCAACTTTCCCTCGGCCAGCGCCGCTCTCGTCCTCGTCGCCGCCTTCGTGTGGCTCGGCACCGCGATGGCGGCACCGCCGGCCTCCGCCCCGGCGCGCGACGCCGGCGATCTCGGCGCGCCGCAAGGCGCGCCGATCAAGGCCGTGCTGACGAGCCCGCCGAACGTGCCGCCGCCGATCACGCGCAAGACGCCGGCCAAGGTGATCGTCGAGCTCGAGGTGGTCGAGAAGGACATGGCGATCTCCGAAGGCGTCTCGTACACCTTCTGGACCTTCGGCGGCACGGTGCCCGGCAGCTTCATCCGCGTGCGCCAGGGCGACACGGTCGAGTTCCACCTGAAGAACCATCCGAGCAGCAAGATGCCGCACAACATCGACCTGCACGGCGTCACCGGTCCGGGCGGCGGCGCGGCCTCGAGCTTCACCGCGCCGGGCCACGAGTCGCAGTTCACCTTCAAGGCGCTCAACGAGGGCATCTACGTCTACCACTGCGCGACCGCGCCGGTCGGCATGCACGTCGCCAACGGCATGTACGGCCTGATCCTGGTCGAGCCGCCGCAAGGCCTGCCCAAGGTCGATCACGAGTACTACGTGATGCAGGGCGACTTCTACACCGCCGGCAAGTACCGCCAGAAGGGCAAGCAGGCGTTCGACATGGAAAAGGCGATCGACGAGCGGCCCACCTACGTGCTGTTCAACGGCGCCGAGGGCGCGCTCACCGGCGACAAGGCGATCACCGCCAAGACCGGCGAGACGGTGCGCCTGTTCGTCGGCAACGGCGGCCCGAACCTGGTGTCGAGCTTCCACGTCATCGGCGCCATCTTCGACAAGGTGCGCTACGAAGGCGGCACGAGCATCCAGCAGAACGTGCAGACCACGCTCATCCCGGCGGGCGGCGCCGTCTCGGTCGAGTTCAAGGCCAAGGTGCCGGGCAGCTACGTGCTCGTCGATCATTCGATCTTTCGCGCCTTCAACAAGGGCGCGCTCGCGATCCTCAAGATCGACGGCGCCGAGGACAAGGCCATCTACAGCGGCAAGGAGGTCGACGCCGTCTACCTCGGCGATCGCTCGCAGCCGAACATGAACGCCGTGGCTGCGGCGACGCAGAAGGCCGCGACGGGCGCGCTGACGGTGCAGGACCAGGTCAAGGCCGGCGAGGCACTGTTCGCGGGCACGTGCTCGGTGTGCCATCAGCCCAACGGCGCCGGCCTGCCGGGCGTGTTCCCGCCGCTCGCCAAGTCGGACTACCTCGCCGCCGACACGAAGCGCGCGATCGACGTCGTGCTGAACGGCCTGAGCGGCAAGGTCACCGTCAACGCCACCGAATACAACTCGGTGATGCCGCCGATGAACCAGCTCAACGACGACGGCATCGCGAACATCCTGACGTACGTGCTGAACAGCTGGGGCAACAAGGGCGGCCGCGTGCTCACGGCCGACGTGCAGAAGGCCCGCGCCGCGAAGAAGGGGCCGGCGGTCGCGGCAGCGCACTGACACCGAGGACGCCATGCCGATTCGCCGCCTCTCGCTGCCGGCCATGCCGACGCAAGCGCGGCGCGCCATCGGCTGGCTCGCGCTGGCGATCGTGACCTTGCCGATGGCGGCGCCGACGGCCACGAACTACGTCGTGCTGCCGGCAGGCCGGCTCGCCAGCGTGCTCGCCGGCGACGCCGACAAGGAGCCGCTCTCGATCGCCGCGTTCGCGATGCGCGCGACCCCGGTCACGCAGCGCGAGTTCCGTCGCTTCGTGCAGGCGCATCCCGAGTGGCGGCGCGACCGGGTGCCGGCGACCTTCGCGGACCCGGGCTACCTCGGCTCATGGCGCACCGCCGACAGTCCCGGCGACGCGAGCGTGGAGGCGCAACCCGTCACGCAGGTCAGCTGGTTCGCCGCGCAGGCGTACTGCGAGGCGGAAGGCGGGCGGCTGCCGACGTGGTCGGAATGGGAGTACGCGGCCGCTGCCGACGAGACGCGCCGCGACGCGCGCGCCGACCCGGCCTGGCGCGCTCGCATCCTCGGCTGGTACTCCCGGCCCGCGACGGGGCCGCTGCCCAAGGTAGGCGGCAAGCCCAACGTGTACGGCGTGCGCGACCTGCACGGCGTCGTCTGGGAGTGGGTCGACGACTTCAACGCGCTGCTCGTCGACGGCGACAGCCGCACCGGCAAGGACCCCGACAAGCTCAAGTTCTGCGGCGCCGGCGCGATCAACCTGCAGGACCGCGAGAGCTACGCCGTGCTCATGCGCGTGGCGCTGCTCTCTTCGCTCAACGCCGCCGACAGCACCGGCAGCCTCGGCTTTCGCTGCGTCCATCCGATTCACTGAGGAACCGACCATGCCCGCCCATCCGATTCGATTCCGCCTCGCGACCCTGCGGGCGACTCCACTCCTCGCGGTCCTGGCGGCAGGCATCGCCGTGAGCAGCCCCGCCGTGCCCGCACCGTCCGCGTCGACGAAGCCTGCGACGACGACGACGACGGCCGCCGCCTTGCCGGCCAACTCGGTCTACCAGCTGCCGGTCGCGCTGACCGACCAGACCGGGCGCGAATTCCGCCTCGCCGACCAGCGCGGCAAGCCGATGCTCGTGAGCATGTTCTACAGCAACTGCCAGTTCGTGTGCCCGATGCTGATCGACACGCTGCGCGATACCGAAGCGAAGCTCTCGCCGGGAGAACGCGATCATCTCGGGGTGCTGATGGTGAGCATCGATCCGGCCCACGACACCGTGGCCGTGCTGAAGCAGAAGGCCGACGAGCGCGGCGTCGCCGCGCCGCGCTGGGCGATGGCGCGCACCGACGCGGCGAGCGTTCGCAAGCTCGCCGCCGTCCTCGGCATCCAGTACCGCGCGCTCGCCAACGGCGAGTTCAATCACACGACCGCGCTCATCCTGCTCGACGCCGACGGCCGCATCGTCGGCCGCAGCTCGCAGCTCGGCAACGCCGACCCGGCGTTCGTGGCCAAGGTCCGGCAGGCGCTGCAGGCCGCGTCGCACTGACGGACGAGGCGCGCGGCGTTCGGCGCTCCGCGCGCAGGTCGAGCCGACGGAGGACCTTCTCCGTCAGGCACCAGCGCGTCAGCCCGCTCTGCAGGCGTGACGCCGACGAACGCGGTGAAGCGGCCTGCGAGACTCAGGCTCCGAGCTCGACGTCGTATCCCTTCTCGATCCAGGCGTCGATGCCACCGCCGAGCGGACGCACGCGCTTGAAGCCGACGCGCATCAGCTTCTTCGCGACCGTCGCGGCGCTGGCCTCGTTGGGGCAGTCGCAGTAGACGATCACGTCCTGCCCGGTGCGATCGAACAGCCCCTGCGAGCGCAGGCTGTCGTCGAAGGCGTGGCTGTCGATCCAGATGGCGCCCGGGATGCGCCCCTGCTGCTGACTCGCGAGCGAGCGCACGTCGACGATCAGCGGGCGTTCATCTCCGGCCAGAAGCTCGTTGAGCTCGTCGACGCTCACGCGCGCCATCCGCAACGAGCGGATGAGCTGGTAGCGCTGCAGCGCCTTGACCGCGATGAACAGGGCCAGCGCGACGACGAGCGCGATCACGCCCCAGCGACCCGCCGCGGCGAAGACGGCGAGGATCTCGTTGACGGCGTCGCGGAACACCCAGCCCAACGCCACCGCCAAGCCGCTCCACACCACGGCGCCGATCGCGTCGAAGAGCGCGAACCTCGCGAGCGGCGTTCGCACCATGCCGGCCATGCTCGTCGCCACCGCCGCGAAGCCGGGAACGAACTTGGCGACGACGAGCGAGGGCGCGCCCCATCGCTCGTAGATGTTCTCGGTCTGGCGCACGCAGCTGTCGGGCGAAAGCGAGAGCCGGCACATCAGGCGCAGCACCCGGCGGCCATGGCGCGCGCCGGCGAAGTACCACGCGAAGTCCGCGATCAGGCTCGCCACGGTCGCGACGCCGATCACCTGTGCCGCGGTGACGTCGCCGCGCGCCGTGAGGGCGCCGACCACGATGAGGGTCGGGTAGGCGGGCACCGGCAGGCCGCACTGCAGCGCCAGGACGTTGGCGAACACGAGCCAGAGGCCGTACTGCTCGATCGAGGTCAGGAGAAGCTGCATGGCTCGCCTCAGGCTGCGCGCGACGCGGCGCTCGGACGGAAGACCCGCGACAGTCCCGCATAGAGCGGCGCGAGGCGCCGGTACATCGGCCGGTACACGTCGCGATGGAGTCGATCGTAGAGCGCACTGTCGCCTGGCTGGGGCTGGAACACGCGCCCGGCCCGGCTCATCGCGCCGGTCGCGGTGAAGACGTCGGCATGCAACCCGGCTCCGACCGACGCGTCGATGGCCGCGCCGAGCCCCGCCGCCTCGAAGGTGTGCAGGCGTGCCGCCGGCAGCGCGATGACGTCGGCGAGGATCTGCATCACGAGGTCGGACCGCGACGCCGCGCCGACGACGACGACCCGGTCGATGCGCCGGCCGGTGGCACGCTCGATCAGTCCGCGCCCCTCGCGCATCGCATGCGCCTGGCCCTCGAGGATCGCGCGCGCCACATGAGCGCGCCCGTGCTCCGGACCGAATCCGATCACGCTGCCGCGTGCGTCGGCGGCCGGATGACGCACCCCGGGAGACCAGTGCGGCTGCAGCAGAAGTCCGGCGGCGCCCGCCGGCACGCCGGACGCGAGCGCGTCGAACAGCGCTTCGGCGGCGACGCCTTCGCGCCGTGCGGCGTCGCGCTCCGGCTGGCCGAACTCGTCGAGGAACCAACGAACGAGCCAGAAGCCGCAGTGCGTCTGGATCTCGCTGCAGTACAGGTCGGGCGCCGCGGCCGGGTAGGCGGGAGAGAACGGCAACGCTTCGACGTAGCGCGCGCTGCCGGTGCCGATCGAGACCGACGTGCCGGCGGAGATGCACGCGACGCCGGACGCGAGCGCGCCGGCGGCGAGGAGCTCGCAGGCCTTGTCGGCGCCGGCGGCGATGAGCGGCAGTCCGTGCGGAATGCCGGCCTGCTCGGCGGCCGCGGCGCAGACCGCGCCGAGCGGCTGCGTCGCCGCCACGAGCTCGGGGCACTGTCGCGGCAGGACCGCCAACGCGCCCCAGCGCCAGTCCGACGGCCGACACCAGGCCTGACGCCGGTAGTCGAAGGGAAGGTAAGCGACCTGCGCCGCCGTGGCGTCGGCGCAGCGGCCCGAGAGGCGCCAGTTGAGAAAGCCCGAGACCAGCATGACCTTGTCGGCGCGCGCCAGCATCGACGCGTCATGCTCGGCCCACCAGTTCACTTCTGCTTCGCGCTGGAGATGACGAACGACGTCGCCGACGCGCGCCGCGGCGAACAGCACGCGCCGGAGCGGCGGCAGCGACGGCACGCGATCCGCGACACGACGGTCCATCCAGCTGATCGCCGGGGCGAGCGGCCGGCCCGACGCGTCGAGCGCGACGACGGTGCCGCGCTGGCCGGTCACGGCCATCGCACGAAGGGACGACCTGAGCTCGGGATGCTCGCGCCACAGGCCCTGGCAAGCAGCGAGCAGGCCGGACCAGAAGGCCTCGGCGTCGATCTCGTGCCGACCGGGATGCGGCGTGCGATAGGCATCGAGCGCGACCTGCGAGCGCGCGAGCACCTCGCCGCTGGCATCGAACACGATCGCGCGGACGCTCTGCGTGCCGCAGTCGATGGTGAGCAATGCGTCACCCGGCCGTGGTCCCATGGAGCGGGATTGTGTGTTCGAATTCCGTCCGCGTCCGGGAGTCCACGTGCTCGAGCAGAAAGTCAACGCGGTGTTCGGTGACGACGACCCCACCGGCTTCGGGAGCGGGTGGTGGAGCGGCGTGCTCTCGGCCTTCTTCGGCGTGCTGGCGCTCGGCGCGGTGGTGTGCCTGCACTTCCCCCAGCTGCTGACGTCGCCCGAGCTGCGCGCCTACTACCCGATGCAGGTCATGCGCCCGCTGATCCAGGGGCTCATCGTGGCGGCGATCGTCTTCGGCGTCGCGTCGGCGATCCTGCGCAGGAAGAAGGTCCTCGGCCTGACCGGAATGCTGCTCGCCCTGGCCGCGACGCTGTGGGGCGGCGCGAGCGTTCCGATCAACCAGCCGCTGCACGACGGCCCGGCGATCGGCCTCGACTGGTTCCTGCTCGACATGCTGCTGATGACGCTGATCTACTCACCGTTCGAGGTGCTCTGGCCGGCCTATCCGAAGCAGGGCATCTTCCGCAGCGAATGGCTGCTCGACGTCGGCTACTTCCTGTCGACGCACCTGCCGATCCAGATCACGTCGTTCCTGATCCTGCTGCCCGCCACCCAGCTGACGACGTTCTTCGGCGTTCCCGTGCTGCTCGAGGCGATGGGACGCCTGCCGTGGCTGGTCCAGTTCCTTCTCGCCATCCTGGTCGCCGACCTCGCCGAGTACGCGATCCATCGCGCCTTCCATTCGGTGCCGATCCTGTGGCGCTTCCACGCGATCCATCATTCATCCAAGGCGCTCGACTGGCTCGCGGGCTCGCGCTCGCACCTGGTGGACGACGTCGTCGTTCGCGCCTTCATCCTCGTGCCGATGATGTTCGCGTTCCCGCACGACATCATCGTCGCCTACCTGTTCTTCGTGACGCTGCACGCGACCTGGACGCACTCGAACTTCAGGCCGAGCGTCAAGTGGCTCGAGCCGTTCCTGATCTCGCCGCGCTACCACCACTGGCACCACACGTCGCAGCGGGAAGCGATCGACAAGAACTTCGCGATCCATTTCCCCTGGATCGACAGGATCTTCGGCACCTACTACTACCCCGAGGGCAAGTGGCCCGAGACCTACGGCCTCGACCACGAGAAGCTGCCGGCCGGGTTCTGGGGGCAGTTCTTCTATCCGTTCAGCCGCCGCAAGGCCGCCTAGGCCTCACAGGTTCAGGCTCGTCAGCGGAACGCCCGCCGGCAGCTCCGCGCCGCGCGCGGTCGGGCGCACGAGGCCCAGCGCCTTCATCGCCTTGACGGCGGCGAAGCCGAGGTCGTACTCCGACTCCGCGTGGCTCAGGCGCAGCAGGCCGGGCGAGTGGTGGTGGTTGTTCTGCAGGCAGGCGCTGAAGGTCGCGGTGACGGGCAGCCACTCGCCGATGTTCATCGCGTTGTCGCGTTCGTCGTCGTAGCGGCGGTAGCCGAACCTGCGATCGTGGGTCCAGTAGTTCTGGACCATGTTGATCCACAGCGCGAAGACGCGAAAGACGACCCACATCGCCGCCGCGAAGCGGAGGTCGCCCACGAGGAGCCACAGCAGCCAGAAGTTGAAGACCTGCGACGCGACGGCGAACGCCGGATGCGACACCAGCCGAAAGGCCCAGCTGTCGAAAATCTCGTCGTTCGCGAGATTCGCCGTGGTCTTGTACGGCAGCAGGCAGAGATACAGCGTGCGCGCCCAGCCGTCGGAAGCGAGCTTGTTGGGATCTCCCGGATGGTCGGAGAACGCGTGATGCAGCCGGTGGCGATTGACCCACGTGACCGGGTTGATGTAGACGCCGAACGTGTTGTTGAGGATCGTGATCGCCTTGACGAACCACGCCTGGTAGTCGAGCGCGCGGTGGGCGACTCCCATGTGGATGACGCACGACAGGTACACGCCGCCGACGAACCAGCAGGCCACGAAGTAGGCGGCACCGATCAGCAGACCGGCCCAGGGGCCGAGCGCCGGCGGCGCGAACACCATGCACGCCGCCGCGTAGCTCAGGATGATCCCGTAGCCCAGAACGTTATAGATCCGCAAAATCGATCTCCCCATCCCGCCGGTCCGGCCGGCCGACATCGTATGCGAGCGCGTCGAGTTGCCGCCGAACCGTGCGACCGTCGCTCAACAGGAGACCGTATGCCCGAGCCGACCGACTTCACCGCGATCCTGGCGCACTGGGAAGTGCAGCGCCCCGACGCCGTCGCCATCACCTTCGGCGGAGTCGACCGGACGTGGGCCGAGCTGGCGCATCGGGTTCGCCGCACCGCCGCTGTCTTGCGCGCATCGGGCCTGGTGCCCGGCGACCGGATCGCGGTGCTCGACCTCAACCATCCGTCCTGCCTCGAGCTGACGCTCGCCTGCGCCCAGGTCGGCACGGCCAACGCAGTGGTCAACTTCAGGCTGGCGCCGGCCGAGATCGCCTACGTCGTCAACGACGCGAAGGCGCGCCTGCTGTTCGTCGGCCCCGAGTTCGCGAGCGCCGCCGACAAGCTTCGCGATCAGCTGCCCACGGTCGAGCGCGTCATCCGCGTCGGCGGCGCCGACGACGAGTACGAAGCGCTGCTCGCCGCGCACGAGCCCGATGCGCGCGCGCACGCCGCCTCGCCCGGCGACTGCTTCGTGCAGCTGTACACGTCGGGGACGACCGGGTTTCCGAAGGGCGCCATGCTCACCCACCGCAGCATGCTCGCGCACGCGCGCAACGCGGCCGCAGGCCAGGACATGGGCCCCGACTCGCGCGTGCAGGTCGCGATGCCGCTCTTCCATGTCGGCGGCACCAGCTACGCGCTGATCGCGATCAGCCTCGGCGCGCGGATCTTCCTCATGCGGATGCCGGACCCGGCCGCCGCGCTCGCCATGCTCGAGGCCGAGCGGATCACCCACACGTTCTACGTCCCGGCCCTGATGGCGGCGATGAACCAGGTTCCCGGCGCCGCCGACCGCGACTACTCGGCGCTGAAGGCGCTGTCGTACGGCGCGTCGCCGATGCCGCTGCCGGTCATGCGCGCCTCGCTCAAGCTCTTTCCGAACGTGATGCAGCAGGTCTACGGCATGACCGAGCAATCGGGCATGGTCAGCCTCCTCGGCCCTGCAGATCACGCCGATCCCGCGGTCGCGCACCGGCTGATCTCGGCGGGCAAGCCGATCCCCAATGTCGAGATCGAGATCCGCGATCCCGCCACCGGCGAGCGCGTCGCGACCGGCGAGCCGGGCGAGGTGTGGGTCCGCAGCGACCAGCTCATGGGCGGCTACTGGGGCCAGCCCGAGGCGACGGCGGCGGTCATCACGCCGGACGGGTGGCTGCGTTCGGGCGACGGCGGCCACATGGATGGCGACGGCTACCTCTACATCACCGACCGCATCAAGGACATGATCATCAGCGGCGGCGAGAACATCTATCCGGCGGAGATCGAGCGCGTGCTCGCCGAGCATCCGCAGGTGCAGGACGTCGCGGTCATCGGCGTGCCCGACGAGCGCTGGGGCGAAGTGCCCAAGGCGGTGCTCGTCGCCAAGCCGGGCAGCACGATCGACGCCGAGCAGCTGCTCGCGTGGTGCCGCGAGCGCATCGCGGCCTTCAAGTGCCCGAAGACCGTCGACGTCGTCGCCGAGCTGCCGCGCAATCCGACCGGCAAGATCCTCAAGAAGGACCTGCGCAAGATCTACTGGCAAGGGCGCGAGCGCCAGATCGTCTAGCGAGCAGCGAACGACGGTGCAGTGGCCGTCCGCGTCGATCTCGGCGATCGGACGGTCCGAGGGCGCAGACTGCCGAGCCTGCCGCGGCACGCGTCCGCGACCTCAACGCCAACGAACGCGTGACGCCGCCGCTCAGCGCTGCGGCATGTCCTTGACGGAGTAGCCGAGACTCACGGTCGCATCGGGCGGAATCGGCGGCATGCCGTCGTTCCAGCGCAGCCAGTCGTCGCGCAGCTGCGCCAGCCGCTCGGGCTCGAGCGGCGCGCGGTTGGCGCGCTCGCGCTCGTCGGCCTCGATGTCGAACAGGTACTCGTGCCCGTCGACCTGCAGGTACTTCCAGCGGCCGGACCGCATCGCGCGCTGGCCGCGGTGGTTCATGCGCCAGTGCATCGGGCGATCGAACTCCGGCTCTCCGGCGAAAACGCCGAGCAGCGACACGCCGTCGAGGGGGTAGCCGGGCGCGGCATCGACGCCGGCCGCGTCGAGGAGGGTCGCGCTCCAGTCCATCGTCAGGCAGTGCTGCGCGGTCACGACCCCGGGCGCGATCAGCGCGGGCCATTGCGCGATCCAGGGCACGCGGATTCCGCCTTCGGTCAGGTCCATCTTGCCGCCCACCAGCGGCCAGTTGTCCGAGAACCGCTCGCCGCCGTTGTCGCTGGTGAAGATGACCAGCGTGTCGTCGAGCGCGCCGGCGTCGGCGAGCGCCTGCAGCACGCGCGCGATGCCCTCGTCCATCTGGCGGATCATCCGCTGGTAGGTGTGGACGTTGCCGCCCGCGAGGTCGAAGAGGTTGTCGCGAACGACCGCTGCGCGATCCCTGTCCTCGCGCGTTTCCCACGGCCAATGCGGCGCCGTGTAGTGCAGGCTGAGCAGGAACGGCGCGCTGCCCGACGCGAACTCGCGCACCGTCGCGACCGCGCGGTCGGAGAGCAGGTCGGTGAGGTAGCCGGCGTGGCTGACTTCCTGCTCGCCTTCCCACAGGTCGTGCGCGCCGTTGCCGGCGCAGTGCGTGAAGTAGTCGACGCCGCCCGACATCGGCCCGTAGAAGCGCTCGTAGCCCGAGCGCAAGGGGCCGAAGTGCGGCGGGTAGCCCAGGTGCCACTTGCCGACCAGCGCCGTGTGGTATCCCGATGCGCGCAGGAGCGACGCGAAGGTCGGCACGTCGGGCGGCAGCCCGAGCGTCGCACTGCCGCGCGACCTGCTGTTGATCGGCTCCTCGGCGGCGCCGCGGAGCCGGTACTGGTAGCGCGCGGTCATCAGCGCGAACCGCGTCGGCGAGCAGACCGGCGAGTTCGCGTAGCCCTGCGTGAAGCGGATTCCCCGGGCCGCCATCGCGTCGAGCGTCGGCGCGACGGGGCCGAACGTGGCGGCGCGGCCGCCGTAGCAGCCGAGGTCGGCGTGGCCGAGATCGTCGGCGACGATGAAGACGACGTTGGGACGCCGCGCGATGCGATCGCGCATCGCCTTCATCCGGCGTCGAGGCCGGCCGCCCGGATCCCGGCGATGCAGATTTCCTCGTCCTCGTCGCCGGTGCCGCCGCTCGCGCCGACCGCGCCGATCACCGTGCCGTCGGCCTGCTTGACCAGCACCGCGCCGGTCTGCGGGATGAACTTGCCGTTGCCGGTGGCCGCAAGGGCGCCGAAGAATGCCGGCAGGTCCTTGGCCCGCTGGGTCAGCACGCGCGAGGCGGCGCCCATGGCGATCGACGCCCAGGCCTTGCCGGTGGCGATGTCGATGCGGAACATGCTGGCGCCGTCCTCCCGCTGGGCGCTGCGGACGTGCCCCGCGTCGTCGAGCACGACCACGGCCATCGGCTTGTACCCGGCTTCACGGGCGCGCAGCAGGGCTGCGGCGATGATGCGATTTGACTGGTCGAGCGTGAGTGCCATGAGGGTCCCCGTTGCGAATGGCATTGTCGGTCGGCCGGGGCGCCCAGCCCAGAGGGGACGGCACAATGCGGGCATGCCGCGATCATCTTCCGCGAACGCCGTCCAGCCGCCGGACGCCGACGACCCCGCCGAGCTCGGCACGGTCGACATCGATGCCCTGGCGGCGGCGCTCGCTTCGCCGGACGCGCTCGCCGGCGTGCTGAGCGTGATCGAACGGATCGCCCTCGAGCGCATGCGGGCCACGCTGTTCACCGCCTCGACGTGCGATGTCGAGTCGGTGCAGGTCACGCGCGTGCACTCGTCGCGGCCCGACACCTATCCGCTGCGCGCGACCACCAACAAGCGCGAGACCAGCTGGGGCAACCAGGTCCTGCGCCAGCGCCGGGTGTTCGTCGGCGAGGGTTTCCTCGCGATGGCCGCCGCGTTCGACGACCAGGCCGACATGGAGAAGGTCGGCGTCCGGTCGATCGTCAACGTTCCCGTCGTCGTCAGGGATCGGTGCCTGGGCGTCCTCAATTTCGGCTTCGCCGAAGACCGGATCTCGGCTCGCGCGCTCACGGTCGCGCGCCTTCTCGGCATCGCGTCGAGCGCAGCGTTCGTGTAGGACCGGCAGAGCGGAAGGACCGGCCTCAGGCCTCGGTTCCGGCGAGCTGGTCGTCGCCGGCGCCCGACACCAGCGAAGGACGCCCGACGATCAGCGGATCGACGGCGCCGACGCCGGCGCGGTCGGCGTTGGCATACGGCATGCGGTTGAGCAGGTAGCGCATCGCGTTCAGGCGCGCGCGCTTCTTGCAGTCTGACTTGATCACCGTCCAGGGCGCGTCCGACGTGTCGCAGTGGACGAACATCGCCTCCTTGGCGCGCGTGTAGTCGTCCCACTTGTCGAGCGACGCCATGTCGACGGAGCTCAGCTTCCACTGCTTGAGCGGATGCGCCCGGCGCTCCTTGAAGCGGCGGCGCTGCTCGGCCTGGCTGACCGAGAACCAGAACTTGAAGAGGCGCACGCCGGAGCGCACGAGCTGCCGCTCGAACTCGGGCACCTGGCGCAGGAACTCGTCGTATTCGGCGTCGCTGCAGAAGCCCATGACGCGCTCGACGCCGGCGCGGTTGTACCAGCTGCGATCGAACAGCACGATCTCGCCGCGCGTCGGCAGGTGCTCGACGTAGCGCTGGAAGTACCACTGGCCGCGCTCGACCTCGCTCGGCTTCTCGAGCGCGACGACGCGCGCGCCGCGCGGGTTCAGGTGCTCCATGAAGCGCTTGATCGCGCCGCCTTTTCCGGCCGCGTCGCGTCCCTCGAAGACGATGATCACCCGCTGGCCGGTGTCCTTCACCCACGCCTGCAGCTTGAGCAGCTCGACCTGCAGCCGGTACTTCTGGCGCTCGTAGCTCTTGCGCGAGAGCAGGTTCATGTACGGGTAGGCGCCTTCGCGCCAGCCCTTGCTCAGCGCGGTATCGGGATCGGTCTCGGGCGGGTTCGGCGCCTCGGCGCGGAACAGCGTCTTGCGAAGGAGCTTCACTTCGTCGGGCGAGGCGCCCTCGATCAGCGCCTGCAGCTGGCGCATCAGCTCGTTCGACGCCTGGCCGCGCGCGGCCTTCGCGAGCAGGTCGCCGATCGCCAGCGCCTGCGTGGTCTGCGTGCTGCTCGTGCGGCGGGCGACGCGGTCCGCCTCGGCCGCCTTGGGGCCGGGGCGCGCGAGCGTGTCGCCGGCCTCGACGAGGCGCGGTCCGCCGCGCGCGCGAGGGTTGCGCGGCGAGGGGCGCTCGGCGGCGGAGGGCGGGGTCGGCTTGCGGTCGGTGGCGGCGTGCTGGGTCATCGAATCCTCGGCGGTGGCGGCAGGCAAACCTCAGATATCGCACGAAGGCGGGTCGCCGGCCTTGACGGCCATCAAGGGCCATCCGGTCGACCCGGTCTGCGCGTCGACGCGGAACGACGATGTC
>DATIDZ010000136.1:0-5489 GCA_035456045.1 Caldimonas sp. | reverse complement strand
GATCTTCAGGAACTCGGCGATCAGGAACGCGGCGGCGCCGAGCACCGGCGGCGAGATGATCGCGCCCAGGCCGCCCGCGGCGAGCAGGCCGCCGGCGGCGTTCTTCTCGTAGCCGACCTTCTCGAGCAGCGGGTAGGCGACGGCGCCGAGCGTCACCGTCGTCGCCACGCCCGAGCCCGACGGCCCGCCGAGCAGGAACGACGCGAGCACGACGGTGCGACCCGCGCCGGTCGGCTTGCCGCCCATCGCGGAGAACGAGAAGTCGAGGTAGAACTTGCCCGCGCCCGAGTACTGCAGGAAGGCGCCGTAGATCGTGAACAGGATGATCAGCGACGACGCGACGTCGACGGCGACGCCGAAGATGCCCTCGAGCGTCATGTAGAGGATGCCGATCAGGCGGCCGACCTCGTAGCCCTTGTGCGTCCACGGCGAAGGCAGGTACGGCCCGGCGAGCGCGTAGGCGATGAAGGCGAGCGTGATCACCGGCATGATCCAGCCGCTCGTCCTGCGCATCGCCTCCAGCACCAGGACGATCAGCGCGACGCCGAACGCGATGTCCCACGGCAGCGGCGAGGTGTTGCGGTCGGTGAAGTCGTCGCCGCCGACGATCGAATACACGACGACCGCGACGGAGAGCGCAGCCGCCAGCCAGTCCCACCACATGACGCGGTGGCGAAAGCGCTTCGCGACCGGAAAGACGAGGAAGCAGAGGAAGAGGACGAACGCGACGTGGACCGGCCTCAGCACCTGCGTCGGCACGATCGCGTACGCGGTGTAGAGATGGAACGCCGCCATCACGAAGGCGACGAGGCGAACGAAGCCGCCGAGCCCGCCCTTCAGCTTGTTGGCGGCGCCTTCCTCCTCCTCGACGTACTGCTCGGCCTTCAGCAGCGCTTCGGCGCTGACGACGGCGGGCTCGTTCGCGCTCACGCCGCCGCGCTCAGTTGACCTTGACGCCCTTCTCGGTGAAGTACTTCAAGGCGCCGGGGTGGAACGGGATCGGCGTCGCCGCCTGCTTCTGGTTCTCGAGCTTGAAGTTGATCGCTTCCTTGTGGACGGCGACGATGTCGTCCTTGCGGTCGAAGATCGTCTTGACGATGTTGTAGGCGGTCTTCTCGTCCATGCTCTCGTGCGCGACCAGGATGTTCATGACCGTCGCCTGGTGGTTGTCGGCGTCCATCCCCTTGTAGGTGCTCTTGGGGATCGTGTCCTCGACGTACAGGTTGCCGTACTTCTTGTTCATCGCCGCGACCGCGTCGGCGTGGTCGATCAGCTTGACCTTGGTGTTGGGCGTGTTGGCGAGGTCGGTCACCGCCGCCGTCGGCAGGCCGCCGACCCAGAAGAACGCATCGATCTTGCCGTCCTTGATCGCGTTCACGGATTCGGCGGCACCGAGGCGCTCGCGCTTCATGTCGCTGTCCTTGTCGAGGCCGGCCGCCTCGATCAGGCGAAACGCCATGACCTCGGTGGCGCTGCCCGGCGAACCGGTCGAGACGCGCTTGCCCTTGAGGTCGGCCATCTTGGCGATGCCGCGACCCTCGACGGTGACGACGTGCATCCGGTTGGGGTAGAGGACCATCAAGGTGCGCAGCGGCACCTTGTTGCCCTTGAACTTGTCCTCGCCGCGGAAAGCGTCCTGGCTCGCGTCGGTCATCGCGAAGGCGATGTACGGCTTGCCGCTGCCGATCAGCTTGAGGTTGTCGACGGACCCGCCGGTGACTTCGGCGGTCGCCTGCATCCCGGGGACGTGCTTCGAGAGCACGGCGGCGATGCCGCCGCCCATGGGGTAGTAGACGCCGCCCGTGCCGCCGGTGGCGATCGAGATGTTCTGCGCCTGCGCGGCGAAGGCGAAGGCGAGGGCGGCGAGAGAGGCGCAGGCGCGCGCGATCGAGAAGGTCATGCTGTCTCCGGTGCGGCCGCTGGCGCGGCTCGAGGTGGGCAGATTCTGCAACGGGGAGGGCGCGCGGCCCATGCGGGTTTGCCGGTGCGCCGCGATGGCGCGCAAGGGCGGTCCCACGCGCCGCCGCGGCGAGCCGCGACGAAGACGCGCGCGGCGTGCCATTTCGCCGAAATGCGCCGCTCCGCACCGCCTCATCGAGCGACCGGCATCGGCGGCTGCGCGCATGCTTGGCGCATCGTCCAGATCGCTTCGACCATGCACGCACTCTCGGTTCGACTTTCCGGCAAGCGCCTCTACATCGCCGACCTGGCCGGACGTCTCGAGGCGATGGAGAACGGCGAGACGCCGATGAACGCGCTCGCCTACCGCCTCTACGCGAGACGGATGGCGACGGCCATGAACGGCTATCCGCCCGGGTTGCTCGCGGCGCAGCTGGGCCGGACCCATCCCTCGGTGCTTCAGGCGATCGAGAGCCGCCAGTTCACGGTCGACCGCGCCCTCAGCGGACCGCGCGCCAAGAGCGCGGCCGTCGTCGCGGCGGCGCTGCTTCGTCACCTGGAGCGACAGCGCCGCCCCCGCCCCTGAGCGCATCGCCCGGCCGTCGGGGTCGCGAGCGACGCGACGCCATGCTCTAGAGTCGCCGGCATGATCACGTGGCGGCGCCTGCTGCTTCCGGCAGGCGTCGATGCCGCGGCGAAGCCGCTGCTCGTGGCCCGTGCGCTGCGCGCGTTCGCCGACGGCTACATGGCGATCCTCCTGCCGGCGTACCTGCTCGCGATCGGCCTGGGCACGCTCGAGGTCGGCGTGGTCGCGACGGCGACGATGCTGGGCTCGGCGCTCGCGACCGTCGCGGTCGGTGCCTGGGGCCATCGCTTCGCGTCGAACCGGCTGCTTCGCGGCGCCGCGCTGCAGATGGCGCTCACCGGCGTCGGCTTCGCGGCCTTCTCGTCGTTCTGGCCGTTGCTCGTGGTGGCGTTCATCGGCACGCTCAACCCGAGCTCCGGCGATGTCAGCGTGTTCCTGCCGCTCGAGCACGCGCGCCTCGCCGCAGCGGCGCGCGGGCACGCGCGCACGGCGCTGTTCGCCCGCTACAGCCTGCTCGGCGCGGTCGCCGCCGCGCTCGGCGCGCTCGCTGCAGCGCTTCCTGCGGCACTCGTCGCCCGGGGCGCGTCGGAGCTCGTCGCGCTGCGCGCGATGTTCGTGCTCTACGGCGCGGTCGGGCTGCTCGTCTGGCAGCTCTATCGGCGCCAGCCGCTGCGCGCCGGCGACGACGCGACCGACTCCTCGCCGCCCGCTCCGCTCGGGCCTTCGCGCGCCATCGTCGTCCGCCTCGCGGCGCTGTTCAGCGTCGATGCCTTCGCCGGCGGCCTCGTCGTCAACTCGCTGATGGCGCTGTGGCTGCTCGATCGCTTCGGCTTGTCGCTCGCGCAAGCGGGCGCCTTCTTCTTCTGGGCCGGGCTGCTGAGCGCGGTGTCGCAACTGGCCGCACCGGTGGTCGCGCGTCACATCGGCCTGCTCAACACGATGGTGTTCACCCACATTCCGGCCAACGTCTGCCTCGTGCTCGCGGCGTGGGCGCCGAGCCTGCCGGTCGCGCTCGCGCTCCTCTTCGTGCGCAGCGCGCTGTCGCAGATGGACGTGCCGACACGCACCGCCTACGTGATGGCGGTCGTCACGCCGGCCGAGCGACCGGCCGCGGCGAGCTTCACGGCCGTTCCGCGCAGCCTCGCCGGCGCGATCAGTCCGACGCTCAGCGGCGCGCTCTTCGCGGCCGGATGGATCTCGGCGCCGCTCGTCGCCTGCGGCGTGCTGAAGATCTGCTACGACCTCACGCTCTGGTGGTCGTGTCGCGGCGACGCGCTCGAGGAGCGCTGAGCGCGGCCGGCCCGGCGCAGTCGTGCGATTGCCTCGTCGCGTTCGCGCGCCGATACTTGCGCGAGGCCGATGGCCATCGGCAGGCCAGTGGCGCCGCAAGACGCCTCGGCGCCGCCGCGATCACGACCCAAAGCCTGGAGACCCTCGATGCGATTCACGACTTCCCCCCTGGCCGCCGTTGTCGCCGCCGCCGCGCTCGCAGTTGTCGGCGCTGACGACGCGCACTCGCAAGCGGCAGCCTTCACCTTGTCGAGCCCCGACCTGCCGGGCAACGTCTTCCCCGCGAAGTTCATCCTCAACGGCTTCGGCTGCAGCGGCGCGAACACGTCGCCGGCGCTCGTCTGGAGCAATGTCCCGGCGGGGACGAAATCGCTCGCGCTGCAGGTGCACGACCCCGACGCGCCGACCGGCAGCGGCTTCTGGCACTGGGCCGTCTACGACATGCCGCCGGGCACGACCGGCCTGCCGCAGGGCGCGGGCAACGCAGCGGCTTCGCTGCCGGCGGGCGCGTACGGCGGCAACACCGACTTCGTCGACACCGGCGCAACCGGCGGCAACGGCAACTACGGTGGCCCTTGCCCGCCGCAAGGCGATCGGCCGCATCGCTACGTGTTCACGCTCTATGCGCTGGCGGTCGACAAGGTCGCGGCCGCGGGCGGCATTCCGAAGACGGGCACGGCAGCGCTGTACAGCTTCGTGATGAACAAGGGGGTGGGCCCCGCGCTGCTCGGCAAGGCGTCGTTCACCGCGACGTACGGCAGGTAGCGCGCCGCGCGGATCGGCGCGACGAGTGGTCGCGTGTCAGCTCGCCGCCGGCGACGCGCCGGCGTGAACGATGCGGCCGCCCCGGTCGCCCGCGCCCGGCCCGAGCTCGATGACCCAGTCGCTCGCCGCGATCACGCGCTCCTCGTGCTCGACGACGATGACCGTGTTGCCGGCGTCGACCAATCCGTCGAGCTGCGTCAGCAGCTTGTCGACGTCGGCCGGGTGCAGCCCGGTCGTCGGCTCGTCGAGGATGTAGAGCGAGCGGCCGCGCTGCTGCTTCTGCAGCTCGGTGGCGAGCTTGATGCGCTGCGCCTCGCCGCCCGAGAGCTCGGTCGCCGGCTGGCCGAGGCGCAGGTAGCCCAGGCCGATGTCGCGCAGCAGCGCCAGCGGCTTCAGCACGGGCGGCTCGTTGGCGAAGAAGGCGCACGCGTCGTCGACGGTCATGCGCAGCACGTCGGCGATGTTCCGGTCGCGCCAGCGGACCTCGAGCGTCTTCTCGTTGTAGCGCGTGCCGTGGCAGGTCGGGCACGGCGCGTAGACGCTCGGCATGAAGAGAAGCTCGATGCTGACGAAGCCTTCGCCCTCGCAGGTCTCGCAGCGTCCCTTGGCGACGTTGAACGAGAAGCGGCCGGCGTCGTAGCGGCGTGACCGCGCGGCGGGCGTCGCCGCGAAGATCCTGCGCACGCCGTCGAAGAGGCCGGTGTAGGTGGCGAGGTTCGAGCGCGGCGTCCGGCCGATCGGCTTCTGGTCGACCCGCACGAGCCGCTGGATGCGCTCCATGCCCGTCACGAGGTGGCCGTGCGTCTCCTCCGCGACGGTCGGCTCGTCGCCCGCCGTCGCATCGTCCTCGTCTTCGGGCTCGTGGCCGAGGTGGCGGCAGACGAGCTCGACGAGCGCCTGGCTCACGAGGCTCGACTTGCCCGAGCCCGAGACGCCGACGACCGAGGTC
>DATIDZ010000135.1:0-6992 GCA_035456045.1 Caldimonas sp. | reverse complement strand
CCTTCGCCGGCGCCGAGCGTGTCGCCGTAGCTGAAGCCGCCGCAGGCGACGAAGCCCTGGTACATGTCGAGCCGCGTTCGCCCGGACTGCAGGTCGGTCATGTGGACGTCGTAGGTCTCGAATCCCGCCTCGCTCATCGCGTAGCTGAGCTCGATATGGCTGTTGACGCCCTGCTCGCGCAGCACCGCGACCTTCGGGGCGCTGCCGACGATCGCAGGCGCCTGCGGCTTCGCCGGATCGAACGCCGGGCCGGCGAGATGCACGTGCAGGCCGGGGTCGTCTTCGCGCCCGGCGGCCGCGTGCTCGGCATCGGCGCACGCGGGGTTGTCGCGCAGGCGGCAGATGCGCCAGCTGACCTCGTCCCACGCCTGATGCAGGTCGCGCAGCGGCGCGCTGAACACCGTCTTCGCATCGCGCCACACCTCGACGACGGATCGCGTGTGGGTCTTGCCGATGGCGTGGCTGTACCGGCCCAGGCCGGCGTCGCGCAGGATGTGCATCGCCTCGTCGCGGCGCGCCGTCGGCACCTGGACGATCGCGCCGAGCTCTTCGTTGAAGAGCGCACGCAGCGTCAGCTCCTCGCGTCGCGCGCTGACCTGCTGGGCCCAGTTCTTCGAATCGCCGTACTCCGCCCGGCTGTCGGCGATGCCGTCGCCTTCGGTGACGAGCAGGTCGACGTTGAGGCTGAGGCCGCGATGGCCCGCGAAGGCCATCTCGCACGCCGCGGCCCACAGGCCGCCGTCGCTGCGGTCGTGGTACGCGAGGACCAGTCCGGCGGCGCGCAGGCGGGTGACCGCGACGACCAGCGCCTTCAGCAGCGCCGGATCGTCGAGGTCGGGCACCTCGGCACCGACCTGGCCGGTGACCTGCGCGAGCATCGACCCGCCCATGCGCATCCTGCCGCAGCCGAGGTCGACGAGGACGAGCGTGGTGTCGCCGTCGACGAGCTGCGGGGTCGAGTGCGGACGAACGTCGTCGATGCTCGCGAACGCGGTGACCACGAGGCTCACCGGTGCCGTCACCTGCTTCGCCTCGCCGCTGTCGCCCTGCCAGCGCGTGCGCATCGAGAGACTGTCCTTGCCGACGGGAACGCCGATGCCGAGCGCGGGACAGAGCTCCATGCCGACGGCCTTCACCGTGTCGTAGAGCGCCGCGTCGTCGCCCGGCGATGCGGGATCGTCGCTGCACGCGGCCATCCAGTTGCAGCTGAGCTTGACGCGGTCGAGCGCGATCGGCGCCGCGAGCAGGTTCGTGATCGCCTCGCCGACGGCCATGCGGCCCGACGCAGGCGCGTCGACGACGGCGAGCGGCGTGCGCTCGCCCATCGCCATCGCCTCGCCGGCGAAGCCGCTGAAATCGGCGAGCGTGATCGCGCAGTCGGCGACCGGCACCTGCCACGGGCCGACCATCGGGTCGCGGCACGACAGCCCGCCGACCGTGCGGTCGCCGATGGTGATCAGGAAGCGCTTGCTGGCGACGGTCGGGTGGCGCAGCACGTCGAAGGCGACGGTCCTCAGCTCGACGTCGGCGAGGTCGAGCGGCGGCAGCGCGAGCGGACGGCGACGGACGTCGCGGTGCATCTTCGGCGGCTTGCCGAGGAGGACGTCCATCGGCATGTCGATCGGCGCCGCGCGATCGTCACTGCGCGACGCCGCAGCGAGCGGGTCGATCGCGCCGACGACGAGCTCGCGCGCGTCGGTCGCGACGCCGACGACGGCGTACGGGCAGCGCTCGCGAACGCACATCGCATCGAAGAGCGGCAGCGCGTCCTTCGCCACCGCCATCACGTACCGCTCCTGGCTCTCGTTGCACCAGATTTCCTTGGGCGCCAGGCCGCTCTCCTCGACCGGCACCTTGCGCAGGTCGAAGCGCGCGCCGCGTCCGGCGCCGTCGACGAGCTCGGGGAAGGCGTTGGAGAGGCCGCCGGCGCCGACGTCGTGGATCGCCAGGATCGGATTCGACGCGCCGAGCGCGGCGCAGTGGTTGATGACCTCCTGCGCGCGGCGCTGGATCTCGGGGTTGCCGCGCTGCACCGAATCGAAGTCGAGCTCGGCGGCGTTGGCGCCCGCGGCCATCGAGCTCGCGGCGCCGCCGCCCATGCCGATCCGCATTCCCGGCCCGCCGAGGTGGACGAGCAGCGTGCCGGCCGGGAACTCGATCTTGTGCGTCAGCGACGCCGCGATCGCGCCGAGGCCGCCGGCGATCATGATCGGCTTGTGGTAGCCGCGCCGCTGCGTGGCGCCGCCCGCTCCGCCCGGCACCGTCTGCTCGTAGACGCGAAAGTACCCGCACAGGTTCGGCCGGCCGAACTCGTTGTTGAAGGCGGCGCCGCCGAGCGGGCCGTCGATCATGATCTGCAGCGCGCTCGCGATGTGCCCGGGCTTGCCGTAGCGCTCCTTTTCCCACGGCTCGGGATCGCCGGGCCCGGACAAGCCGGGCAGGCCCGGCAGGTGCAGGTTCGAGACGCTGAAGCCGCTGAGGCCCGCCTTCGGCCGCGAGCCGCGGCCGGTCGCGCCCTCGTCCCGGATCTCGCCGCCGGCGCCGGTCGACGCGCCGGGAAACGGCGAGATCGCGGTCGGATGGTTGTGCGTCTCGACCTTCATCAGCGCATGGACGAGCTCGCGCCGCGCCGAGTAGCGCGGCGCGTTGGTGTAGCCCTCGGGCAGCCAGCGTTCGACCTCGTGGCCCTGCATCACCGCGGCGTTGTCGCTGTAGGCGACGATCGTGTGCTGCGGGGCGAGCTTCTCGGTGTTCCTGATCATCTGGAACATCGAGAGCGGCTGCGCCTCGCCGTCGATGGTGAAGCTCGCGTTGAAGATCTTGTGGCGGCAGTGCTCGCTGTTGGCCTGCGCGAACATCATCAGCTCGACGTCGCTCGGATTGCGGCCGAGCGCGACGAAGGCGTCGAGCAGGTACTCGATCTCGTCGGCCGAGAGCGCGAGGCCGAAGTCGCGGTTGGCGGCCGCGAGCGCGTCGCGCCCGCCACCGAGGACGTCGATCGCGACGCTCGGGCGGGCCGGCTGCTCGTCGAAGAGATGGCGCGCATCTTCGGCATCGAAGAGCACGCACTCGGTCATCCGGTCGTGGAGGAGCGACGCGACCGCCTCGCGCTCGCCGCCGTCGAGCGCGGCAGGCCGGCCGATGAACGGCTTCTTCAGCGCCAGCGAATACTCGGTGACGCGCTCGATCCGGTGCACGACGAGGCCGCAGTTGCGCGCGATGTCGGTCGCCTTCGACGCCCACGGCGAGATCGTTCCCAGGCGGGGCGCGACGACGATGCGGTCGACCGCGCCGCCGGCGGGTGCCGGATCGCCGTAGCGCAGCAGAGCGACGAGCCGGTCGACATCGGCGCGCGCCAGCGGCGAATCGCTCCAGACCCAATGAACGAAGCGCGCCGAGACGGCGTCGATGCGGGCGACGCTGCCCTGCAGGCGGGCGAGCAGCGCCGCGGCGCGAAATCCCGGCAACGCGTTGCCGCCTTCGAAGCGGGCGAGGTGCTTGGGCTCGGTCGTCACACGAAGGCGGTCGGCGGCTGCGGGAGCGGGCTTCGTCACGCCTTTCGGCAGTGGGGCGACCCCGGTGGAAACCCGTGATTCTAGGGCCCCGATGCGATAATTCGACGATGACGATCACCATCAAGAACGACGCCGAGATTGCCGCCATGCGCGTCGCCGGCCGACTGGCCTCGGAGGTGCTCGATCTCCTGACACCGCACGTCAAGGCGGGCGTGACCACCGATGCGCTCGACAAGATCGCGCACGACCACATCGTCCACGAGCAGGGAGCGGTGCCGGCGCCGCTCAACTACGCGCCGCCGGGCTACACGCCGTACCCGAAGTCGATCTGCACCTCGATCAACCACCAGGTCTGCCACGGCATCCCGAACGACCGGCCGCTGAAGAACGGCGACATCGTCAACATCGACGTCACCGTCATCAAGGACGGCTGGCACGGCGACACCAGCCGGATGTTCATCGTCGGCGAAGGCTCGATCGCCGCCAGGCGGCTCGTGCAGATCACCTACGACGCCATGTGGAAGGGGATCGCCAAGGTCAAGCCGGGCGTTCGCCTCGGCGACATCGGCAGCGCGATCCAGCTCTTCACCGAGAGCCAGGGCTTTTCGGTCGTGCGCGAGTTCTGCGGTCACGGCATCGGCCAGCGCTTCCACGAGGACCCGCAGGTGCTGCACTACGGCAAGCCGGGCACGCTCGACGAGCTCAAGCCGGGCATGACGTTCACGATCGAGCCGATGATCAACGCCGGCAAGCGCGACATCCGCGAAGCCGGCGACGGCTGGACCATCGTCACGCGCGACCGGTCGCTCTCGGCGCAGTGGGAGCACACCGTGCTCGTCACGGAGACCGGCTACGAGGTGATGACGCTCTCCGCGGGCTCGCCGCCGCCGCCGGCTTTCGTCGCCGGCTAGCCGAGGAACGGCGTGCACACGCGCGATCCGACTGCCATCGCGGCGCCGGGCGCGGGCGACGCCGCGCGGACGCGCGCCCCCGCCGAGCTGCGCGCCCGCTTTCGCGTCGCCAAGGCCGAGCGGCTGATGCGCTTCCTCGCCTCGCGGCCGACCGCGCGCGCTGCGCTTCGCCTCGTTCGCGCGCTCGCCAACGACGTCGACGACACCCTGTCGGCGCTGTGGCGCGACGTCGGCATGCCCGACGACGCGGCCCTCGTCGCCGTCGGCGGCTACGGTCGCGGCGAGCTCTTCCCGTACTCCGACGTCGACGTGCTCGTGCTGCTGCCGTCGGCGCCGGCCGACGACGCGACGCGCGGCGCCGCGACCGAGCGCTTCATCACCGCCTGCTGGGACGCCGGCCTCGAGATCGGCTCGAGCGTCCGCACTGTCGACGAGTGCGTGGCGATGGCGCTCTCCGACGTGACCGTGCAGACGGCGCTGCTCGAGTCGCGCTACCTCTGCGGCGCGCGCAAGGTCTTCAAGGCGTTCGAGCGCGCGACGGCGAAGGCGATGGATGCGAAGGCGTTCCTGCGCGCGAAGACGCTCGAGATGGGCCAGCGTCACCAGAAGTACGAGAACACGCCCTACTCGCTCGAGCCCAATTGCAAGGAAAGCCCGGGCGGCCTGCGCGACCTGCAGACCGTGATCTGGGTGGCGCGCGCCGCGGGCTTCGGCCGGAAGTGGCAGGAGCTCGCCGCGCACGGCCTGATCACGCCGTTCGAGGTGCGCCAGCTCCAGCGCAACGAAGGGATGCTCAAGCTCATCCGCGCCCGCCTGCATGCGATCGCCGGCCGTCGCGAGGACCGGCTCGTGTTCGACCTGCAGACCGCCGTCGCCGAGAGCTTCGGCTACAAGTCGCTCGGCGGACAGCGCGCCTCCGAGCGCCTCATGCGGCGCTATTACTGGGCGGCCAAGGCGGTCACGCAGCTGAACCAGATCCTGATGCTCAACATCGAGGAGCGCATCGCCGGCCTGCAGGATGCGCCGATGCGGCCGATCTCCGAGAAGTTCCTCGAGCGAAGCGGCATGCTCGAGGTGGCGAGCGACGACCTCTACGAGCGCGACCCGCACGCGATCCTCGAGACCTTCCTGGTCTACCAGCAGACGGTCGGTCCGAAAGGCCTCTCGGCGCGCACGCTGCGCGCGCTCTACAACGCGCGACACCTGATGGACGCGAAGTTCCGGCGCGATCCCGCGAACCACGCGACCTTCATGAAGATCCTGAAGGCCGCCGGCGGCCAGACGCACGCCTTCCGGCTGATGAACGAGACGAGCGTCCTCGGCCGCTATCTGTGGGCGTTCCGGCGCATCGTCGGCCAGATGCAGCACGACCTGTTCCATGTGTACACGGTCGACCAGCACATCATCATGGTGCTGCGCAACGTGCGCCGATTCCTGATCCCGGAGCATGCGCACGAGTACCCGTTCTGCTCGCAGCTCGCCTCGACCTTCGACCGGCCGTGGGTGCTCTACGTCGCGGCGCTCTTCCACGACATCGCCAAGGGCCGCGGCGGCGACCATTCCGAACTCGGCATGCGCGAATCGCGCCGCTTCTGCCGCGACCACGGCATCACGGGCGAGGATGCGACGCTGGTGGAGTGGCTCGTCGCCGAGCACCTGACGATGTCGCGCGTCGCCCAGAAGGAAGACCTCTCGGATCCCGACGTGATCGCCGATTTCTCGGCCAAGGTCCGCAGCGAGCGGCGCCTGACCGCCCTGTACCTGCTCACCGTCGCCGACGTGCGCGGGACGAGCCCGAAGGTCTGGAACGCGTGGAAGGGCAAGCTCCTCGAGGACCTGTACCGGCTGACGCTGCGCGCCCTCGGCGGCGCGCGCCCCAACCTCGACGCCGAGATCGAGGCGACCAAGCTCGAGGCGCGCCTCCTCCTCAACCTGGCGATGCTGCCCGGGACGGTCGAGGTGCCGCTCTGGCGGACGCTCGAGCTCAGCTACTTCGCCCGCCACGACGCGAGCGAGATCGCCTGGCACACGCGCTCGCTGATCGACAAGGTCGACTCGGCCAAGCCGGTCGTGCGGGCGCGCGTCAGCCCGCACGGCGTCGGCCTCCAGGTGCTCGTCTACGCGCCCGACAAGCAGGATCTGTTCGCGCGCACCTGCGGCTACTTCGACAGCGCCAACTTCAACATCCTCGACGCCAAGGTCCACACGACGGCGACCGGCTACGCGCTCGACACCTTCCTCGTCATCAGCCCGCACGCGGAGCCGCTCCTGCGCGACCTGATCGCCTACGTCGAGACGCAGCTGGCGATCGCCCTCGAGGCGACCGGCCCGCTGCCCGAGCCGAGCCGGGGCCGCATGTCGCGCCGCGTGCGCTCGTTCCCGGTGACGCCGCGCGTGACGCTCCGCCCCGACGAGCGTGCGCAGCGCTGGCTGCTCGCCGTCTCGGCGAGCGATCGCTCCGGGCTGCTGTACGCGATCTCGCGCGTCCTGGCCCGCCACGACATCAACCTGCAGCTGGCGAAGATCACGACGCTCGGCGAGCGGGTCGAGGACACCTTCCTGATCG
>DATIDZ010000134.1:0-17885 GCA_035456045.1 Caldimonas sp. | reverse complement strand
ACCCGAACGAGGAAGAGGAGTTCGTGATCGCGCAGCGCGTCACCGGCGTGCCGGTGACGATGAGCCCGGTCGCGAGCATGGGCCAGCTCGCCGAGCTGCAGCAGGAATGCCGTAAGGTCTACGTCGACCCGTCACTGATGCAGTACGCGGTCAAGCTGGTCAGCGCGACGCGCCGGCCGGAACGCTACGAGCTAGCCGACATCGCCAAGTTCCTGACCTTCGGCGCGAGCCCGCGCGCGACCATCGGCCTGATCGAGGGCGCCCGCGCCCTCGCCTTCATGCGCGGGCGCAGCTATGCGCTGCCCGAGGACATGACCGGCCTCGTCGGCGACGTGCTGCGGCACCGGCTCGTGCTCTCTTACGAGGCGCTCGCCGAAGGCATCGATGCCGACGCCGTGATCCAGAAGGTGATGCGGAAGATCGCGGTTCCCGACAAGCCGCTTGCGCCGGAAAACAGCCATGGCCGCAGCTGAGAAGCCCGGCGCGCTGGTCGACCACGACAGCGCGGAGGCGCTTCTCAAGCGCATGGAATGGACCGTCCTGCGCCGGCTCGACGGCCTGCTGCAGGGCGATCACCGCACGCTGATGCGCGGCGCCGGCCTCGACCTCGCCGACCTGCGCGAATACCAGCACCATGACGACGTCCGCCACATCGACTGGAACGTCACGGCGCGGCTGCAGACGCCGTACGTGCGCCAGTTCACCGAGGACCGCGAGCTCTCGGCGTGGTTCCTCGTCGACCTCTCGGCGAGCGTCGACTTCGGCTCCGACCGATTCACGAAGCGCACCGTCGCGCGCGAGTTCGTCGCCGTGCTGGCGCGCCTGCTGACGCGCCACGGCAATCGCGTCGGCGCCCTCCTGTACGGCAACACCGTCGACACCGTGCTGCCGGCGCGCGGCGGCCGCACCCACGTCCTCAACCTGCTGCAGCGGATGGCGGCGCGCCCGGTCGAGAGTGCCGCCGGCGCGACCGACCTGCGCGAGCTGCTGCTGACCGCGCAGCGCACGGTCAAGCGCCGCTCGACGCTCTTCATCGTCTCCGACTTCGTCAGCGCGCCCGGGTGGGAACGCGCGCTCGGCCAGCTCGCGCTGCGCCATGAGGTCACCGCCGTGCGCCTGTTCGACCCCCTCGAGATGGACCTGCCCGACATCGGCCTCGTGACGATGAAGGACGCCGAGACCGGCGAGCAGATCGTCGTCGACACGCACAACAAGCGCTTCCGCGAGCGCTTCGCCGCGGCCGCCGAGAAGCGCGAGACGATGCTGCGGGAGGCGCTCGCCCGCGCCGGCGTCGACACGCTCGAGCTCGGCACCGACGACGACCTGGTCGACGCGGTGCTGCGCTTCTCCGACCTGAAGAAGCAGCGCAGCCGGCTCGCCAACTGGACCGGGTCGACGAACCGCTCGATCACCCATGTGCGCCCGGTCCCGCAGGCGCCGGCGGGGAGGCAGTGATGAACACGGTCGCGCCCGGGATGACCTTCCTCTGGCCGTCGATGCTGTGGGCGATGCTCGCGCTTCCGGTCATCGTCGCCCTGTACGTCTTCCTGATCACGCGGCGCAAGAAGACGAGCCTGCGCTACGCCAACCTGGGCCTGGTCAAGGAAGCGCTCGGCAGCCGCAGCGCGTGGCGCCGCCACGTTCCGCCCGTGCTGCTCTTCCTGGCCCTCGCCACCTTGCTGTTCGCCTCGTCGCGGCCCGCGGCGCTGATCACCTTGCCGTCGGCGCAGGAGACGATCGTCCTCGCGATCGACGTCTCGGGCAGCATGCGCGCCGCCGACGTGCAGCCGAACCGCCTCGTCGCCGCGCAGGAGGCTGCCAAGGCCTTCGTCGCCGACCTGCCGCGGAACGTCAAGATCGCCGTCGTCTCGTTCGCCGGCACCGCCGCGGTCGTGCAGGCGCCGACGCTCAGCCGCGACGACGTCAACGCGGCGATCGACCGGTTCCAGCTGCAGCGCGGCACGGCGATCGGCAGCGGCATCGTGATCTCGCTGGCGACCATCTTCCCGGAAGCCGGCATCGACCTCTCGCAGATCACCGGCGCGCGCGCGATGCCCCCCGGCCCGAACGACAAGCCGCCGCCCGACTTCAAGCCGGTGCCGCCGGGCTCGTACTCGTCGGCAGCGATCATCCTGCTCACCGACGGGCAGCGCACGACCGGGCCCGACTCGCTCGAGGCCGCGAAGATGGCCGCCGACCGCGGCGTTCGCGTCTACACGGTCGGCATCGGCACCAAGGAAGGCGAGACGATCGGCTTCGAGGGCTGGTCGATGCGCGTTCGCCTCGACGAGGAGACGCTCAAGGCGGTCGCCAAGCTCACCAACGCCGACTACTTCTATGCGGGCACCGCGGCCGACCTGAAGAAGGTCTACCAGGGGCTGAGCACCCGCCTGATCGTCGAGAAGAAGGAAACCGAGATCAGCGCCTTGCTGGCGCTGATCGGCGCTGCGCTGACGATCGTCGCCGGCGGCCTCTCGGTGTGGTGGTTCGGCCGGATCGCGTAGCGCCGACCGAAACGTCTGCTGACATTCGCCGCGAACGTCTCGTTACCGAGCTGACGCGATCGCAACGATCGCCCTCTCCAGAAGCGACGCAAAGCTGCCGAAGCAGACTTTGTACCGGCAGTGGCCGTGTCGCGCCGATCGCAAGGCCGGCGCGCGGTAGGGTCCGGGGTCGAAGACAGGATCGCGGCAGCGAAGAGACAGCAATGAGCACGTACAGGTTGTACAAGTCCCCGAACGGCGACATCGTTCGCGTGAAGATGGGCTTCTCGTGGCAAGCGTTCTTCATCGGCTCGCTGTCGGCGATCGTCAAGCGCGGCTGGCTTCTCGCCGTCGTCGCCGTCGTCTACTACGCGGGCGAGACCTTCTTCAACGGCGCGCCGACGCCGACCTCGCGCACCGCCGGCGTGGCCCTCGCCGGCGTCGCGTTCTACGCCATCTACATGCTGTTCTGCGGAGTCAACGGCAACCGCTGGCTGAGCGACTCGCTGCGCCGTCGCGGCTTCACGCTGATCGGCGAGGAACGTCGCTGAATCTGGGCGAGGAACGCCGCTGAATCGCTCAACCGAAGCGGCCGTGGAGGAACCAGCCGCTCTCGGTGCCGCCTGACAGCGGCAATCGCGCCCGGTAGATCCAGACCAGCGCGCCGTCGGCCGCCTCGGCGATGAAGTAGTCGCGCTCGGCGAGCTCGGCGTCCCACCAGCCGGCCTCGATCCGCTCCGGGCCCGACAACAAGCTGAGCGGTCGTCCGTCGAGCAGCGGGCGCGAGCGCCGCTCGGCGAGCGGCTCGGCGACCGGCTGCAGCCAGACCGGCTGCGACGCACAGGATGGCGCCGGCGCGCTCGCGCCTTCAGCGGCGGTTCCCGGTTCAGCCGCGCGCGCTCGCGCCCTGCCGCGCGGCGATGCGCGCGCCGGCTGCGCGCTCGCATCGGCGCGTTGCTGCCGGGTCGCGTGCTCGGGCCGATGGTCTTCGACGCCGGCGAGACGCTGCACCTGGTCGGCACCGAGGCGCGCCTGCAGCCGCTCGATCAGCCGGGTCAGGCCTTCGTTCTCGCTGTGCCGGGTCGGAAAAAGCTCGCTGTTGGGCGCCGCCCGCTTGACGATGTCCTCGGCCTGCAATGCGATCTCGAGCGTCGGCGCCGGCAGCTGCACGTGCGCCAGCCGCTCGCGCAGCAGGACGAGCAGGTGTTCGCTGTCGCGCGACGGCTCGGCGAGTGCGATCTCGAGCGACGTCGCCTGCGGCGTCCGGTCGCCTTGCTGCCAGCGCGTCTCGTGGTGCATCAGCAGGCGAAAGCGGCGCACGAACGAGTGCTGCGCCGCGAGCCACGCGATCAGCCGCGCGAGCAGGATCTGCGCGCCGTGCAGGACCTGCTCGCTGCTGTCGGCGCGCGCGAACAGCTCGAGGCGGCTCTCGAACAAGCGCGCCGGAACGATCGCCTCGCGCGGATCGGGCCGGCGCCCGAAGGCGGCGTCGATCTCGGCGAGCAGCGCCTCGCCGAAGCGGCGCGCCAGGCCGGCGCGCGGCAGGCCGAGCAGGTCGCCGACGTGGCGCAAGCCCATGCCCTGCAATGCCTCCCAGTGCTCGCGCCCCGGGCCGAGCAGCCACACCGGTGCCGCGGCGAGTGCCTGCCGCGTCGATGCGAGGTCGTGGCAGCGCGGCGGCGGCGCGACGCGGGCGAGGACGGCCGCGCCCTGCGCCGTCGCTGCGGTGGCGATGCGGACGGCGTGGCCGAGCGGAGCGATCGCACGCTGCAGGCGTTGCAGGAGCCGCTCGATGCCGCCGAAGTAGCGCAGGCTCGCCTGCACTTCGAGCAGCACCGTGTCGGCCGCGGCGCCGGGCCCGTTCGGCGGCTGGAGCGAGACCTGCGGCGTGAACGCGAGCGCCGCGTGGGCGAGCGGCAGCATCGCTTCGGCGTCGCGCCCCGGATCGGCCTGGCCCAGGAGGAGGCGCGGTGCGAGCGCGAGCGCGGTCGCGCGCTTCAGACCCGGCTTGACGCCCTGCGCCTGTGCCGCAGCGTTGGCGGCCGAGATCCGGTGCGCGTCGACGAGAGCGATGGGTTCGGCGCCGGCCGGGCTCTCATCGAGGGCGAGCAGCGTCGCCGCGAACAACTCGAGCGACAGCAAGGGAAGGTGGAGCGCGACCCAGAGCACGAGGAATCCGGCGGAAACGGCAAGGGCGACGAAGTCGACGCGGAGCGAGCGGACGAGCTCACGCGAAATCGACGAAGGTGGCGGCGTGCAACGCCGTGGCGCGTTCGCTCGCGCTGCCCGCGCGACGGCGCGCCGCCGCCGACAGGACGGTCGGCAGCTCGAGCGCAAGCGGTGCTTCGAGGGGCGGCCCGCGCCGCTTGAGGATCCGCACCTGCAGGCGGTCGGCGCCACCGGCCTGCAGGCCGAGACGAAGCGGCGACGCCGTCGGCCGGCCGGCGACCGCGGCCTCGCGCATGACGAAGGCGGGACCGTCGTGCTGGTGGGCGGCGAGCTGGAGGCGACGCAAGCGATCGGCGCGCAGGCGGGCGGGCAGCCAGGCGACGATGGCACCGACGTGGCCGCTCTTCAGCGCCTGCTCAAGCGCCCACAGGCTGTCGCTGCCTGGAACGACGCGTGCGCGGGTGTGGACGACGAGGAGCTCGTCGACATCGAAGCCGAGGCCGGCCAGCGCCGCCGCCGCCAGCGCCGCCGGCGGATCGAAGAACATCACCAGCCGACCGGCACGCTGCGCCGCGACCAGCGCCGGCGCGAGCAAGCGGATCTCGCCGATGCCGGGATGCGGCAGCAGCAGCTCGGCGAGCGCCCGGCGCGGCCAGCCGCCGCCCGGCAGCTCCGCATCGAGCGAGGCGAAGCCGCTTGCCACCGCATCGCTGCCGATGCGACCGAGCTGGTGGCCGAGCCACAGCGACGGATGCAGCGTCTCGGGCGCCCGCAACGGGTCGCCCGCCATCGGACGCGCCGATTCACGCCGGTGCGAACCGGAGGAAGGGCGACGCTCGGCGGCCGGCCCGGCCGGACGCGGTGGCGCTGCCAGCGGAGAAGGAGCGGCATCCATCGAACAACTGTACTTTTATACAGTATCCATCGCAAGGACCGGCTGTCGGCGACCGCGCAGGGCTGGGGGCAAGGTATTGCTTCCAGCAACTGACCAGTTGCTTATGGCAACTGTTGGACGGAAAATGACTCATGCAACGCCCCGCCGACTCGCGCACCGCGGCCATCCGCCGCTTCAACCGCTTCTACACGCGCCGCATCGGCGTCCTCCACGAGAAGCTGGCCGACACGCGCTTCTCGCTGACCGAATCGCGCCTGCTCTGGGAGCTCGCTCACCGCGGCCGCACGACGGCCGCCGAGCTCGCGCGAGACCTCGACCTCGACCCCGGCTACCTGAGCCGGCTGCTGCGCGCGCTCAAGGAGCAGAAGCTGATCGCGAGCGAGCGCTCGGCCCGCGATGCGCGCCATCTTCATCTCAGCCTCAGCGCCGCCGGGCGGCGCGCGTTCGCGCCCCTCGACCGCCAGAGCGAGGCCGCCGCGGCCGCGCTGCTCGCCGCCCTCTCCGACGCCGACCAGCAGCGCCTCCTCGAGGCGGCCGCGACGATCGAGTCGATCCTCGGCGAGCGCCCGCGCGGCACCGCCTCCTGGCTGCTGCGCGCGCCGCGCCCGGGCGACATCGGCTGGGTCATCGAGCATCACGGCCGCCTCTATGCCGACGAGTACGGCTGGGACACGCGCTTCGAGGCGCTCGTCGCCCGCATCGGCGCCGACTTCATCGAGCGCTTCGACCCGGCCCGCGAAGCCTGCTGGATCGCCGAGCGGGACGGCGTCAACGTCGGCAGCGTCTTCCTCGTCCAGGCGCGCGACGACGCCACCGGCGCCGTCGTCGAAGGGTCGGCGCAGCTGCGCCTGCTGCTGGTCGAGCCGGCGGCGCGCGGCCTCGGCATCGGTGCGCGGCTGGTCGACGAGTGCGAGCGATTCGCGCGCGCCAAGGGCTACCGCCGCATCGTCCTGTGGACCAACAGCGTACTGCTGGCGGCGCGCGCCATCTATGCCAGGGCCGGCTACCGGCAGGTCGCCAGCGAGGCGCACGAGAGCTTCGGCCATTCGCTGGTCGGCGAGACGTGGGAGCTCGCCCTGGGCTGATGCGGGCAATCGACAAGCGCCGGCCCGGCCCGGCAATGCCATCATCGCCGGCATCGCCCTCCGGGGCGCCCCATACGCTGGAGACGAGATGAACGGTTCGATGATGCAGATGCCGCTGCTGATCTCTTCGCTGCTCGTGCACGCCGAGCGCCACCACGGCGAGCAGGACGTGGTGTCCCGACGCGTCGAGGGCGACATCCACCGCACCAACTACCGCGAGATCGCGGCGCGGTCGCGGCGCATGGCGAACGCGCTCGCCGGCCTCGGCATCCAGAGCGGCGACCGCGTCGCGACGCTCGCCTGGAACGGCCATCGCCACATGGAGATCTACTACGCCGCCTCCGGGTCCGGCGCCGTGCTGCACACGCTCAACCCGCGCCTGCACCCGGACCAGGTCGTCTACATCGCCGACCACGCGGAGGACCAGACGCTCTTCTTCGACCTGACGTTCCTGCCGCTGGTCGAGGCGATCGCTCATCGCGTCAAGACGATCAAGACCTTCGTCGCGATGACCGACCGCGCGCACATGCCGGCCGACAGCAAGATCCCCCACCTGCTCTGCTACGAGGAGCTCGCCGCGGCGAACAGCGATTCGTTCACGTGGCCGACGTTCGACGAGAACCAGGCGTCCTCGCTCTGCTACACGTCGGGCACCACGGGCAATCCGAAGGGCGTCCTCTACAGCCACCGGTCGACGCTGCTGCACACCTTCGCGATCGCGCTGCCCGACGCCCTCAACTGCTCGGCCAAGGACGTGATCCTGCCGGTCGTGCCGATGTTCCACGTCAACGCCTGGGGCCTGCCCTACGCCGCCTGCATGATGGGATCCAAGCTCGTCTTTCCCGGCCCGGGCCTGGACGGCAAGTCGCTCTACGAGCTCTTCGAGAGCGAGCGCGTGACGCTCTCGGCCGGCGTGCCGACGGTGTGGCAGGGACTGCTCGCGCACGTCGATGCCAACGACCTCAAGTTCTCGACCATGCGGCGCACGATCATCGGCGGCTCGGCGTGCCCGCCGGCGATGATGAAGACGTTCCAGGAGCGCTACGACGTGCAGGTGCTGCACGCCTGGGGGATGACCGAGATGAGCCCCGTCGGCACGGTCGCGACGCTCAAGGGATCGCAGGTCGGCCTCGGCGCGGCGGAGCGGTTCGCGATCCAGGCCAAGCAGGGGCGCGCCGTCTACGGCGTCGACATGAAGATCGTCGGCGACGACGGAAAGGAGCTGTCGTGGGACGGCAAGCAGTCGGGCGAGCTGATGGTGCGCGGGCCGTGGGTCATCGACCAGTACTTCAAGGGCGAAGGCGGCGACCCGCTCGTCAAGGACGCCGACGGCCACGGCTGGTTTCCCACCGGCGACGTCGCGACGATCGACGCCAGCGGCTTCATGCAGATCACCGACCGCTCGAAGGACGTCATCAAGTCGGGCGGCGAGTGGATCGGCTCGATCGACCTCGAGAACATCGCGATGGCGCATCCGGCGGTGCAGATGGCCGCGTGCATCGCCGCCGTTCATCCGAAGTGGGATGAGCGGCCGCTGCTCGTCGTCGTCAAGAAGCCGAACGCCGCGCTGACGCGCGAGGAGCTGCTCTCGTTCTTCGAGGGTCGCATCGCCAAGTGGTGGACGCCCGACGACGTCGTCTTCGTCGACGCGATCCCGCTCGGCGCCACCGGCAAGATGCTGAAGAACCGGCTGCGCGAGCAGTACGGGCGGCATCTGCTCGACAAGTCCTGAGCGAGCCCCGGCCTCGACTCTCGTCGCACGCCGACGCCGGCGTGTGGGCGGGCGCGCTCGCCTTCACGCTGTGGGGCTTCTTCCCGCTCTATTTCCGGCTCCTGCCCGGCATCTTCCCGCCCGAGGTCCTCGCCAACCGGATCGTCTGGGCGCTGCTCCTCGTCTCGATCGTCCTGACCTGGCAATCGCGTTGGTCGTGGCTCGGCCCGGCCTTGCGCTCGCGGCGCGTGATGGCGAGCTTCGTGGCGAGCGCGCTGCTGCTGTCGGCGAACTGGATGACCTACATCTGGGCGGTCTCGAACGGCCACGTCGTCGAGGCGAGCCTGGGCTACTTCATGACGCCGCTGGTCAACGTCGGCCTCGGCTTCTTCCTGCTCGGCGAGCGCCCGCGGCGGGCGCAATGGATCGCGCTCGGCGTCGCCGCCGCCGGCGTCGTCTGGCTCACGGCGAGCGCGGGGCGGCTGCCGTGGATCGGCCTCGTCCTCGCCCTCAGCTTCGGCGCCTACGGGCTCCTGCGCAAGGTCGCGACGCTCGGCGCACTCGAAGGGCTGACGCTCGAGACGATGATCCTCGCGCCGGCGGCCGTCGCCGCGATGGCGTGGTGGTGGGGCGGCAGCCCGACCAGCTTTCCGGCCGCCACGCTCGGCACCAACGCGTGGCTGGTCGGCCTCGGGCCCGCGACCACGGCGCCCTTGCTGCTGTTCGCGCTGGCAGCGCGGAATCTCTCGCTGACGACGCTCGGCCTGCTCCAGTACCTGAGCCCGACGATCCAGTTCCTGCTCGGCATCTGGCTGTTCCGGGAGCCGTTCAGCGCGACCCGCTTCGTCGGCTTCGCGTTGATCTGGATCGCGCTCGCGCTCTACACGCTCGACGGCTGGCGCCGCCGCGGGCTCACCGTCGCGCCGGCGCCGTCGAGCTCGTGAGGCGCTAGCCCGCGGCGATCGCCTGCGCCGCCGCGTTGACGACGGCAGCGATGCGACCGATGTCGCGCAGCTGCTGCGTCGTGAGGCCTTCCTTCTTCAGCAACGCGTAGTGCGACGAGATGCAGAAGTGGCACTTGCCGACGATCGACGCGGCGAGCGCGTAGGCCTCGAACTTCCTCTTCTCCACGCCGCCCGAGGTCGCGTAGGCGTTCATGCGCAGCTCCGCGCGCTGGGTCTTGAGGTCCTCGTCGCCGGCCATCTCGACGAACGGATACCAGGCGTTGTTCATCCCCATCAACGCGGCCGCGGTGAGCGCCGCGTTCGCTTCGGCCGCGGGCGCCGCGGCCCGAAAGGCGTCGATCAGGGGCTTGCTCCTCGCCGCGAATGCGGCCGCGAGGGCGATGCCGAGCGCGTCCTCGGACGCCAGGCTCGAGCGCGCGATGACGCCGTCGAGGTTGAGGCGGATGTCCTTCGCGTAGTCGGGGATCTGCGCCTTGATCGTGGCGAGAAATTCCATGGTCCTGCTTCTCCTGGAGTGATCGAGAAAAAGCCCGCCGGAGCGGGCTTCGTCGACGAGGGGAGACGCCGCTCAGAGCGTCTCGCCGCCGACCGTGCGGTTGCACGGGCACAGCTCGTCGGTCTGCAATCCGTCGAGGATGCGCAGCACTTCCTCGGGGTTGCGGCCGACGTTGAGGTTGTTCACGCTCACGTGCTGGATCGTGTTGTCCGGGTCGACGATGAAGGTCGCCCGCAGCGCCACGCCTTCGGCCTTGTCGCGGATGCCGAGCTGGTCGACGAGCGAGCCCTTCGAGTCGCCGAAGCTCCAGTGGCCGAGCTTGGCGAGGTCCTTGTGGTCGCGACGCCAGCCGAGCTTGGAGAACTCGTTGTCGGTCGATCCGCCGAGCAGCACCGCGTCGCGCTCCTCGAACTGCGCCGCCAGCTTGTCGAAGCCGACGATCTCGGTCGGGCAGACGAAGGTGAAGTCCTTCGGCCAGAAGTAGATGACCTTCCACTTGCCGGGGAAGCTCTTCTCCGTGATGGTCTCGAAGGCCGAGACGCCGTTTTCCTCGTGATGATTGAAGCGGGGCTTGACGCCGGTGACGCTGAACGCTTCGAGCTTGTCGCCAATGGTTTTCATGCGGTTCCTGTGGTGGTCGATGCGCCGGGGAGCGCGACAGGAACGAAGTTTAGGCTATCGAATTGCGGTATCCAATTGGAAAGTCCTAAGTCGGCGATTGACCCTCCTAGCGCAGGTCGCCGGCGAGGCTGGCCAGGGTCTCCTGGGCGATGTCGGTGTGGGCCGGATAGTTCGTGTGATCGCAACCGAGCCGCACGCTCGCGCCGGCGCGAACGGCAGCGCGCGCGGCGGCCGCGAGCTCGAAGCGCAGGAAATGGACCGCGGACGTCTTCTCGTCCGTCTCGCGGTCGAGGTCTTCGTCGGCGATCGCGTAGACGCGGTCGTGCCCCTCGACCTCGACGAAAACGTGGTCCTCGACGCCGATCAGACGCGACAGCTCGCGCTTGCGCTCGTTCGGGTCGGGATACTCGATCAGCATCGTCGCCTTCCAGTTCGTCCCGTCGGGAACGAGCGGCGCGTACGCCTCGATCTCGTTCTCGATGCCGGCCTCGTCGAAGATCTTCTCGATGTGCAGCATCTCCTGGATCTGGCGGCGGATGGTGGTCTCGTCCTCGAACTGGACGCTGAGGTGCTCGCCGAGGCGCACCGTGCGGAGCTTCCGGTGCGCGATGACCTCGGCCTGGTTGGCCTTGCGCACCTTGGCGTAGGCCTCGAGCGTGAGCAGGCTTGATCGGGTGATGGCCACGGCTACTCCAGTCCGTAAGCCCGGCGCAGCAGGCTGAGCGGGTGCCGCAGCTCGGGCGCCGGCACGCCCTCGTTGGCGAGGCCCTGCGCGATGTGATGGCCCGCAAGCGCGCAGTCGGAGCTGATGACGTCGGGCTTCGGCGCCGCCATCGCCTTGAACACCGGCTTGCCGATCTTCATCGCCAATGGATGGGTCGCGGTCTTCACGCCGTACGTGCCGGCGTGGCCGGAGCAGCGCTCGACCGTGGTCAGCTCGACCGTCACCGTCTTGCCGATGAGCTTGAGCATCTCCTCGGTCTTGCGGCCGATCTTCTGGACGCGGCCGTGGCACGGCACGTGATAGCTCACCTTGCCGAGCGGGCGCGTGAAATCGGTCTTGAGCAGGCCGTCGCGATGGCGCGCGACGAGGTACTCGAACGGATCGAACATCGCCTCCTGCACGGCCTTGACGTCGGCGTCGTCGGGAAACATCAGCGGCAGCTCCTGCTTGAACATCAGCGTGCACGACGGGATCGCGGTCAGGATCGCGAAGCCCTCGCGCGCATACCGCGCGAGCACCGGAATGTTCTTCTCCTTCAGCCTCGCGACGCCATCGAGGTCGCCGAGCTCGAGCTTGGGCATGCCGCAGCAGCTCTCCTTCTCGACGACTTCGTACGGGATCGCGTTGTGCTCGAGCACGGCGACGAGATCGAGCCCGATGCCCGGCTCGTTGTAGTTGACGATGCAGGTCGAGAACAGCACGACCTTGCCGGGGCTGCGCTCGCCGTCGACGATCGCCGTCGCGCTGCCCTTGCGCTTCGCCGCGCGACGAAATCGCTTGCTCGCGAGCGGCGGCAGCCAGGCGTCGGGATGGACGTCGAGCGTCGCCTGGAGCGCCTTCCTCACCGGCTTCGTCCGGTTCGCCGCGTTCACCGCCTGGACGACGATCGGGATGCCCGCAAGCTGGCCGTGCACGTCGGTCGAGGCGAGCAGCTTCGCGCCTGCGCCGACCTCGCCCTTGCCGAAGCGGATCGCCTTGGCGCGAAGCATCAGGTGCGGAAAGTCGACGTTCCACGGATGCGGCGGAACGTACGGGCACTTGGTCATGTAGCAGAGGTCGCACAGGTAGCACTGCTCGACGACCTTCGCGTAGTCCTTCTTGTCGACGCCGTGCACTTCGCCGTCGGCGGTCGCGTCGACCAGGTCGAACAGGGTGGGGAACGACTGGCACAGGCTCACGCAGCGGCGGCAGCCGTGGCAGATGTCGAACACCCGTTCCATCTCGGCGAAGGCCTTGCCCTCGTCGCGGTAGTCCGCGCTCTTCCAGTCGATCGGATGCCGGGTCGGCGCCTCGAGATTGCCTTCGCGCAGCGTCATCGCCTCTCCATCAACGAACAAGGGCCGCGCGGGCCCTTGTCCTGGTGATCCCGACGCAGCGCTCAGTCGACCAGCGCGTCGAGCGCCTTCTGATAGCGGTTGGCGTGCGAGCGCTCGGCCTTGGCGAGCGTCTCGAACCAGTCGGCGATCTCGTCGAAGCCTTCCTCGCGCGCCATCTTGGCCATGCCCGGGTACATGTCGGTGTACTCGTGCGTCTCGCCGGCGACGGCCGCCATCAGGTTCTGCCGGCTGGTGCCGATCGGCAGGCCCGTCGCCGGGTCGCCGACGCCCTGCTCGAGAAACTCGAGGTGGCCGTGCGCATGGCCGGTCTCGCCCTCGGCGGTCGAGCGGAACAGCGCCGCCACGTCGTTCTGCCCTTCGATGTCGGCCTTGTTCGCGAAATACAGGTAGCGACGATTGGCCTGCGATTCGCCGGCGAACGCATCGCGCAGGCTCTGCTCGGTCTTCGATCCCTTGAGTGCCATCTCGATCTCCTGGTTGGACCCCGCCGGGTGCGAGAGCGCACCGACGATCGCCCGACACTAGCGCGTTCGCGACGAGCCAGCAATACACGGTGTCAATTCGCTGAATCGAGCCGGGCTATCCATTCGGCGTTCCCACGGGGCGGACCGGCCCGTTTGATAGACTTGCGGGCTTGTGGGGGGGTAGCTCAGCTGGGAGAGCGTCGCGTTCGCAATGCGAAGGTCGGGAGTTCGATCCTCCTCCTCTCCACCACTCGACAGGTCCAACACAGCCGGCCGACGTCCGCCGGGTCACCAAAGCCCTGGGATTCACACTCCGGGGCTTTTTTCTTGGCGCGCTCTCAGGCCTTTTCTTGCCGAGGGGCTTTTCGGCACGCCGAAGGATCCCCCGGGGCCCGATGCGGCGCTTTACCAAGCCTGCCCTGGGCTTTACCGGGGCCCTGCCCTTAAGTCCAATAGGTTCGCCGCCGGGACGGTGCGAGACTTCCCGGAGCGGCGAATCATCGCCCATCAACGGAGGACTCATGGTTTCGAAGAACACCCTTTCGGCTCTCGCCGTCGCGCTGACAGCGATGATTTCGCAGTCGGCACTTGCCCAGGCGGCGCCGGCAGCCACCGACCCGGCTGCTGCAAAGGCCGAGCGCAAGGCGGACGCCGCCGCTGCCACCAAGTCCGGCAAGCTCCAGGCCGGAGAGAAGAAGGAGGCCGCCCCTTCGACCAAGTCGAACACGTCCAAGGCTGAGCGCAAGGCGCAGACGCAAGCCGACGCCAAGGCGGGCAAGCTGGTCGAGGCCGGCGAGTCGCAGTCGGCGGCTCCCTCGACCAAGTCGGAGACGTCCAGGACGGAACGCAAGGCACAGACGAAGGCCGATCAGAAGGCCGGCAAGATCGCCCCGGCGGGCGAGAAGAGCCAGTAATTCGTCAGGACGCCTCAGCCGGTGCGCATCGCGCTTCGGATGAGGCGCTCTGACCGGCACACTTCCGTGTGTCGGTCAAAGCGATGCCGCCAGGCGCGCTACGCTCCCTTCAGCGGCTGGATCCCCAGCGCTCCGCCGAGACCCTGCGGATCGCCGATCCGCGCCAGAGCGCGGTCCTCGTCGAAGGCGTACTTCCCGTCGATGGTGCGATCTAGGAGCTCGAGCTGCAGGCGAAGCTCGGCGTGACGGTGCGCCGGCAGCGACTGCAGGAGGTTCTCGAGCATCGAGCGAACCCGCCGGACGATCTGGATGCTGCCGGCGCCGCAATGACGGATCTCGGTGCAGGCCAGGCGGACGAAGTCCTCCCAGTTCGGCGTCATGAAGACGAGGCGAAGCCGGCCCTCGGCATCGTGCAGCTCGTCGTTGCGCAGCGAGCGCAGGCCGACCATGCGCAGCAGGCGGTGCAGCTGGTCGATCGCCATGACGGCCGTCGTCGGATCGTTGATCGCTGCCGACAGCGCCTTGATCGCGATGTCGACCAGGATGCGCAGCGCGAACGTGGGGTCCTGCTCCAGCGTCCGCTCGGTTCCGAACGCGACCTTCCCGCGCAGGCGCCGGTCGTCGATCGCGGCCGCACCGCCGTGCAACCTGAACAGGGGCTCGCCGACCGCGAGAAAGTCGCCGACGCCGGGAACGAACTCGATCAGCCCGTCGGAAGCGCGCGCGAGCGCTACCAGGCCCGCGAGGTCCACGGCGAGGACCACGCCGGACGTGCCCTCGTGCAGGACGACCCGCGCCGCCGCTGCCGGCAGGCGAACCGGCTCATTGGCCGCCTCGCCCGAGGTCGGCGCCGGGTACACGCTTTCGATCACCGCGATGCCCGATCTGCCGACCCGCTGCACGATGCTGACAGGACGAAGCAGCCGTGCGGCGTAGTCGATCAGGTAGAGGAACACCATCACCGAGGCCGTGCCGAGCCATCCGGCGACGAAGACGTCGAGCTGGTTGACGGTCTCGTCCATCCTCGCCAGCACGCGCACGCAGAACGCCAGGGTGAAGACGAAGACGCCGACGACCGTCCGGATCGCGTTGTCGCGCAGCAGCGTGGTCGCGATGATGCGCGGCGTGTACTGGCCTCCGGCGACCTGGATCGCGACCAGCAGCGAGCCGAAGGTGAACACGAGGAACGAGAGGTTCATCGTGATCAGGGTCTCGAGCATCGACCGTGCGCCTGACAGCGGCAGCCCCTGGAACGACGTCGCGTTGTTGGTCCAGCCGTGCTCGACCATCCAGGCACCGAAGGCGTGCACCCCGCGATGGAAGGCAGCGTAGACCAGCACCGCCACCAGAGGCACGAGCCACATCGAGCCCGTGGCGTAGCTCTTCAGCGCGTAGCGCTGGTTCCACGAGAGGAATCGCAGGCGTTTCAAGGCGAAGCGGAACCACAGTGGCGAGGGGGTGCTCGGGTCGTCGCGGCGCTGCCGTGACGCGGCCACTCTAGGAAATGCAGACCGGCGCCGCTACTGCACCTTCGTGCTGTGGGCGACGGGCGCCCGCCGCCTTCCTTGCGCGCGTCAGAACGCGACGCCGAGCGAAGCGACGAACACCTGCTCCTTCGCGCCGGGGTTGAACCAGAAGCCACCCAGCGTGACGCGACGCCAGGTCAGCTGCGCGAACGGCCCGCGCTGGATGTCGCGCTCGCCGCCGTAGGCGCGCGTGCGCTGGGCGACGAGGCCCAAGCGCAGCCATTCGGCCGGTCGATAGCCAAGCTCGCTCCAGGCGTACAAGTAGCTGTCGCTCTGCTGGCGCTGGTCGCGCACCGCCTCGGCCTCGACGTAGAAGTCGAACTGGCGCCACGACACGCTGGCCTCGACGGCCGGCACGAACGCACGCAGGCTGCCCCAGGCGCCGCCGAGCAACGGGGTCACTTCCCAGGTGATCGCCTCGCCGCCCGAGAACGTCCACCCGGCGTACGCAGAGCGCGCGCCGATCGACTCGTAGTTGTAGCGCGCCTCGAGATGCAGCGAGCCGCGATCGGCCACCGCGATCCCCGACGTGTAGTTGTCGCCGCCGCGCACGTCGGTCGGATACGCCGTCAGTGAGAACTCCCACGATGGCTTGTCGGGAGGCGCAGCGCGGCGGCCAGCGCCCTCCTCCGCACCGACCGCGGTGCAGGCCAACGCCGCGGCAAGCGCGGCAACGGTCCCGGCGGACCTCATCCGCCCAGCGCGTTGATCGCCGCGATGAGGGCCGTGCCGAGCGCGGCCATGATCAGGCCGACCCGCCAGCTGCCGTAGCCGGCATAGCGACCCAGCGCGAGGCCGCCGATGAACAGCATCGCCAGCGCGATGCCGCGCGAGATGTTCTTGGCGAGCGTCACGTCCTGCAGCACGAAGAACGGCACGACGACCGGAAACGTCGAGATGACGACGATCAGGAAGATCTCGAGCGCCGTCTTGAGGTCGTGCCAGCCCAGGCGCGGCCTGGCCGGCAGCGATCGCAAGGCGACGACGCGCCCGCGGACGGCCTCGATTTCGGCCGGCGCGACCAGGCCGGCCGCCACCTGCGACAGCGACTGCTCGATCAAGGCACGACCCGCTTGCTCGTCGGGCGCGCCTTGCACCGCGCGAACGAGCGTGATCAGCCGGCCGCGTTCGGTCACCGTGCGAACGAGGTACATGACGGCGTCGACCAGTCCCCAGGCCAGATTGCAGCCGAGTGCGGCGACGAACATCGTCCTGATCGCGCTCTGGCCCGACTCGGCGACGGACACCGCCCCCGTGAACGTGAGCGCCATGAGCAGTCCGAACAACATCTCCGACACGCGGTCGATGGGGCTGAGCGCTTCGCTGCCGGGCGCGCCGGAGAGCGCCGCCAGGACAGGCGTGTCGTTCGTCGCCTTCGCCTGCGAATTCACAGCAGCCACTCGATCGGCAGCACGGAGAAGATCCGCACCTTCATGCGCTGGCCCCAGCTCGACTCCGGCTCCTCGGCGAGGGTGGCGCCGGCTCCATCGTGCCACTGCAGCTCGTCGTCGGCGCCGAGCGTGACACGCCAGGCGAGCGAGGGCGATGCGCGGTCGAACATCGACGACAGCCGTTGAGCGAGCGGCACGCTGTCGATCACCATCCCCATCTCGGTGTTCAGCTTGGCCGAGCGCGGATCGAAGTTGAACGAGCCGACGAAGATCGAGCGCCGGTCGACCGCGAACGTCTTGGCGTGCAGCCCGGCCTTCGAGTGCTTGCCGATCTCGGCGGCGCGCGCCTGGATCGGCGCCGCCGCGGGCTTGATCTCGTAGAGCTCGACGCCCGCGCGCAGCAGCTCCTTGCGCCGTCTGGCATAGCCCGAATGAACCGAGGTCTCGTCGTTCGCCGCCAGCGAATTGGTGAGGACCCGCACGCGGACGCCCCGCCGGGCCAACGACACCAGCGCCTCGGTGCCGGCATCGCCGGGCACGAAGTACGGTGACACGAGCTCGAACTCCTTGGCGGGCGAGCCGAAGGCCGCGAGCAGCCTGGGGACCATCTGCACCGACGTTTCCTCGCTCCCGCTGAGCGTCTTCTCGGGATCGTCGTGGACCACGCGGACCGTCGTCCATTCGAACGTCATCGTTCCGGAGAGCAGGGCCTGCGCCTGCGGCGTTCGATTGATGGCTTCGGCGTACTTGGCCGCGTCGGCCGGCATCAGCTGCTCGGTGCGTTGCGCGAACTCGGCGCGGCCGAGGGCCGGGTCGCGCTTGATGATGAGGCGCGCGGGATAGGACGACGCGCTGTTCCAGTACGTGTCGAATTGCGTCGAGACCGCCGGCACGGCCGCGCCGACCGCCATGACGTCGAGGTCGGCGAAGCTCAGGTCTTCTCCCGCCTCGAAGTATTCGTTAGCGATGTTGCGCCCGCCGACGATCGTCACCTGGTTGTCGACCGTGAACGACTTGTTGTGCATGCGGTGATTGACGCGGGTGAAGTCTCTGACCAAGTTTCTCCAGCGCACCGTTCGATACACCACGGGGTTGTACAGGCGC
>DATIDZ010000133.1:0-13906 GCA_035456045.1 Caldimonas sp. | reverse complement strand
AGAGCGAGGCCGGCTGCACCATCGCCAGCCTCTTCGAGCACGAAGGCCAGGGGGCGTTCCGCGAGCGCGAGGCGCAAACGCTGGCCGCGCTCGTCAGCAAAGGCCGTTCGGTGATCGCGACGGGAGGCGGCGCGGTGCTGCGTCCCGACAACCGCGAGCTGCTTCGCACCCGAACGGTCTGCGTCTTCCTCGATGCGAGCCACGACCTGCTGTGGAAGCGCCTGCGCCGCGATCGCCGCCGGCCGCTGCTCCAGGTCGCCGATCCGGAGGCGCGGCTGCGCGAGCTGAGCGCCGAGCGGGATCCCCTCTACCGCGAGACGGCGCACATCGTCGTTCAGACCGACGGTTTGACGTTCACCCGCCTGGTCGATGAAGTCGCGCGCCGGATCGAGGTCGCGGAGAATGGGCGATGAACCCGACCGCCGCGGCCACCGTCCACGTCGAGCTCGGCGCGCGCAGCTATTCGATCGCCGTCGGCTCGAACCTGCTGGGCGCCGCCGCGAGCTACCGTGCGCTGCCGCGCGGCAGCAGCGCCGTCATCGTCAGCAACCCGACCGTCGCACCGCTCTACGGCGAACGCCTCGCCGGGGCGCTCGCCGAGCTCTATCCCAAGGTCACGACCGTCCTGCTGCCCGACGGCGAGGCGCACAAGACCTGGCAGACCCTGCAGACGATCTTCGACGCGATGCTGGCGGCGCAATGCGACCGCAGCACGACCGTCTTCGCCCTCGGCGGCGGCGTGATCGGCGATCTCGCCGGCTTCGCCGCAGCCTGCTACATGCGAGGCGTCGGCTACGTCCAGGTGCCGACGACGCTGCTCGCGCAGGTCGACTCCTCGGTGGGCGGCAAGACCGGGGTCAACCACCCGTCGGGCAAGAACATGATCGGCGCGTTTCACCAGCCGCTCGCGGTGGTGGCCGACGTCGACGTGCTCGATTCGCTGCCGAAGCGCGAGCTGATCGCGGGGCTCGCCGAAGTGATCAAGTACGGCGCCATCGCCGACGACGCCTTCCTCGGCTGGATCGAAGCGAACTTGCCGGCGCTCCTCGCACGCGACAAGCCGTCGCTCGTCGAGGCCGTCACCCGCTCGTGCCGGATCAAGGCGCAGGTGGTGGCGAGCGACGAGCGCGAGTCGGGCGTGCGCGCGATCCTCAACTTCGGCCACACCTTCGCGCATGCGATCGAGACGGGAACCGGGCACGGCACGTGGCTGCACGGCGAAGCCGTCGGTTGCGGCATGGCGATGGCCGCCGATCTCTCTGCGCGACTGGGCCTGATCGAGCCGTCGCACGCCGCGCGCATCGCCCGCATCGTCGGCGCTGCCGGCCTGCCGCTACGTGCGCCGCCGCTCGGCGTTGCACGCTTCGTCGAGTTGATGCGGATGGACAAGAAAGCCGAAGCGGGCGAGATCCGCTTCATCGTCCTCGAGGGACCGGGCAAGGCGACGGTCCGCGGGGCCGACGCGTCGCTCGTCACGGCCACCCTCCAGTCATTCGGCGCCTGAGGCCGCGGCCCGGTTTTGGGAGTTGTGCGGCCGATTCCGCAAGGCATTTGTGAGATTGTGCGACAGGGGTACGCGAGGGGCACCGTTCGCCTTGCGATCCCACCCGTTCGTCGGCTGGGGGCGCCTGCCGCTTTCCCGGCTTTTTACACTTCGACGCCTGCCAGAGGACCGCAATGACACGCTCACGTGGATTCACCCTGATCGAGCTCATGATCGCCGTCGCGATCATCGCGATCCTGGCTGCCATCGCGATTCCGTCGTACTCGGAATACGTCCGTCGCGGCCGCATCACCGAGGCCGTTTCCGCGCTCGCCGGCATGCGCGTGAAGATGGAGCAGTTCTTCCAGGACAACCGCACGTATGTCGGCTCATGCACCGCGGGCACGGTCGCTCCCCCGCCGGTCGACACCGCGAACTTCGCCTACACCTGCAGCAACCGCACGGCCACCACGTACACGATCACGGCGACGGGGCAGGGCGGTCTCGCCGGCTTCGCCTACTCGATCGACCAGGACAACGTCCGCTCGAGCGTCATGACGGCGCCGTCGACGTGGACCGGCAACGCCACGTGCTGGGTGCTGAAGAAAGACGGATCGTGCTGAGCGCGCTGAACCAGCGCGGCTTCACCATCGTCGAGCTTCTGGTCGGCCTGACGCTGCTCGCCGTCCTGCTCGGCCTCGGCGTGCCGGCCATGGGAACCTACCTGCAGAACTCGAAGCTCGCCAGCGCCGCCTCGAGCTACTACAGCGGCCTGCAGATGGCCCGCACCGAAGCCATCCGCCGCAATGTGCGGACCGAGTTCGTTCTCACCGACACGCCGCTCACGACGGCGAACCTCGCCAACGTCGCGGGCGCCGACGTCAGCGGCAGGAACTGGCTCGTGCGCGCAGCGTCGGGTGCTGAGTTCGCCATGGTCGAAGCGAAAGCCGGCGCCGAAGGCGACGGCAGCGCGGCCGCGGCCGCCATCCAGGTGACGGGGTCGGCCTCGGCTCCTGCGATCTTCGACGGCAGGATCCCGTTCAACGGCTTCGGCGGCACCGCCGACGGCGCGCCGTACGCCATCGACATCTCGAATCCCGCGGCGGGCACGTGCGTCCAGGGTGGCGGGAAGATCCGCTGCCGGCGCATCACGGTGTCACCGGGCGGCCAGATCGCGGCGTGCGATCCCGCCGCCGCGGCATCGGCGGGAGACAGCCGTGCGTGCTGACGGTCGGCGTCGCGCCCTGGCGCAGGGCGGCTTCTTCCTGATCGAGGCGATGGTCGCGATCCTGATCTTCGCGCTCGGCATCCTCGGCCTGGTGGCGATGGGCGGGACCGCCGTGTCGTCGCAGTCGGATGCGCAGTACCGCACCGAAGCGAGCAGCCTCGCCGATGCGATCGCCGGCGAGGTCGCGCTCGGCATCGATCGCAGCAGCGACGCCAACAAGGCCGCCTCGCTCCTCAATTTCGCGCACCAGGCGACTCCCACGCCGGCGACGATTCCGGCGCCTTGCGCCTTCAGCGGTGGCGTCATCAACGCGGCGGCGGCGCCGGGCGTGGCCGCGTTGCTGAACCGGGCCGCCAACCTCGGACCCGGGGTGGGCCTGCCGGGCGCGACGGCGGCGAATCAACAGATCTTCATCGACGCTCCGGGCAACTTCAACCGGGTCGTGATCACGCTGTGCTGGAAGACCGCCAGCGACAGCGCGTGGCGCCGCCACACGCTCGTGACGTACGTCAACTGAGAGCGAGATGGCCGCCCGCATCGCTTCATCGTCACGCCGCCGCGCGCTCGGCCTGTCGCTCGTCGAGATCCTCGTCGGCGTGGCGATCGGGCTGATCGGCATCGTCGCCATCTTCCAGGCGGTGGCGGTCTGGAGCAAGCACACCGCCACGACGAGCGCGGGCGGCGATGCCCAGGTCGCCGGCACGCTCGCGCTCTTCAACATCGAGCGCGACCTGAAGCAGGCCGGGCACGGCTTCGCCAAGGCGGCGACCGCGGTGCTCGGCTGCAACGTGGCGTTCAAGGACAACGCCCCGGCGCGGGTCCTCAACTTCGGCCTGCGTCCGGTCGACATCGCCGCCTCCGCCGGTGGCGCGCCCGACACGATCACCGTCCTCTACGGCGATTCGTCCTTCTACGGCGCCGAGGGCAGCTTCACCGATGCCACCGCGACGACCAAGAAGCTGCGTCGACGCACCGGCTTCAAGAAGGGCGACCTCGCCGTCGTCGCCGTCAACGCCGGCGCATCCGCCGCGACCGCGGACTGCCAGCTCGTCGAGATCAACCAGGACAACGACGTCGACGGCTACACCGTCGGCCACACGGCCGACCCGTACGACAGCTTCTACTCGCCGGCTTCGTCGCCGCAGGTGACGCCGCGCTTCAACGGCGCATCCGCCCCGGTGGTGACGTCGGGGACGATGTACAACCTCGGCCCCCAGCCGCGGCTGGACCTCTGGAGCGTCCAGGGCAATCGCGTCCTGACGAGAACCGACCTCATCCACGGGACGACGCCGATGCAGATCGCCGACGGGGTGGTCAACCTGAAGGCGGAATACGGCATCGACAGCGATGGCGACGGCACCGTGGCGCCGGCCGAATGGACGGCCTCCGCGCCGGCCGACTGGCGCCGCCTGCTGGCCATCCGTGTCGCGGTGCTCGTGCGCAGCCGCCAGTACGAGCGCAACGGCGATCCCGCCGCGAGCGGCGTTCGCGCCGTGACGCCGACGGCGGCCAATCCGTACTACTTCGGCGATACCGCGCGCAAGTTCCGGATGACCAATCTCAACAGCAACGTCGACACCTTCGACGACGCCACGGCCGATCCGAACAACTGGCGCTACTACCGCTACCGCGTCTACGAGCGGGTGATTCCCCTGCGCAACATGCTGTGGGGGACGACCGAATGAGGCCCGCGCGCAAGCAGGAAGGCGTCGTGCTGTTCGTCGCGCTGATCGTCCTGATCATCATGACGCTGGCCGGGCTGGCCTTGCTTCGGCAGATGGGCGCCGGGACGTCGATCGCCGGCAACATCGCATTCAAGGAGAACGCGACGTCGGTGGCCGATCGGGGCACCGAGTTCGCCAATGCCTGGCTGGTCGCGAACTACGCGCTCACCTCCTCCGATTCGATCGCCAACGGCTACATCTCCAACTGGGGAACGAGCGTCGATCCGACCACCTTCGACTGGGACGGCCAGGGCAAGCTGCTCATCGAAGACGAGGCGCAGACCGGCAACAGGACACGTTTCATCATCCACCGGCTTTGCGAGTCGAAGGACATGAGCTCGCTGGATCCTGCGCAGAAATGCTCGGATTCGCCGGTTCTCAACACCGGCGATTCCCGCGGCGGCGCCGGCTACCCCGGCGTCCTGCCCGGCACCAAGACCAAGCCGTTCTTCCGCATCACGACCCGGGTCGACGGGCCGCGCAACACGACCAGTTTCACCCAAGTCCTGGTTCAGTAAACGCGACCACCCGCCGAAATAACGAGAACCGCCATGAACATCGTCGAGCCCTTGTTAGCACCTCGCCGCCTCGGCGCGCGCGGCGTTGCGGCACTCCTGGCGATGGCGCTGACGTCGATCAGCCACGGCGGCCAGACCGACATCGCGGCGACGCCGCTCGCCTCGACCACGGCCGCGCTGGTCAAGCCCAACATCATGCTGCTGATGGATGCGTCGGGCTCGATGGCGCGCACCCACATGCCCGACGAGGTCGAGACCCTGATGGGCGCGACGAGCGTCGGCTACAAGTCGTCGCAGTGCAATTCGCTGTACTACGACCCGGCGCAGAAGTACCCGCGTCCGAAGATGTACGACGGCAGCCTGTTCCCGGCCCAGCCGTTCAGCGCCGCGCGCTACGCCGGCTTCGGCAGCTTCCACGCCGTCGCCGACCTCCGCGTCACGAACCTGAACTCGGAGTTCGTCGCGTACGACGCCGCGACGCTGGAAGTCCCGTCTCCCTTTCCGGACACGCCCCAGGCCGCCTACTACTACGTCTACACCGGCCCCGAGACCCTGAGTTTCGCCACGGCGCCCTGCACGCAAGTCGACACCGGCGTGACCAAGGCGACGCCGGGCGGCGGCCTCTGGACCAAGGTGAATGTCGCCTTGCAGCCGGCGGCCGACCAGGACAATTTCGCGATCTGGTACTCCTATTACCGGACCCGGATCGCGCTCATCAAGAGCGCCGCCAGCCTGGCGTTCTCGCCCCTCAACGACACCAAGCGCATCGGCTTCATCACGATGCAGCCGAAGAGCTCGGTGGGCGCTGCCGGCATCAACCCGCTTCGCTTCCTGCCTGTCGGCGACTTCAACCCGGGCCCGGGCGGGCAGAAGGACAAGTGGTTCGCCAAGCTGTTCGAGCAGATTCCCGCCGGCGCGTCCCCCGCCCGCGAAGGCCTCGCGCGCGTCGGCCGCTACTACGGGGGCAAGGAAGACAGCATCAACACGGACATGCCGGCCACGGGCGCGAACGACCCGATCCAGTACACGTGCCAGCAGAACTTCGCGATCATGACCACCGACGGCTACTGGAACGGCCAGACGGAGTCGCGTGGCCCCGGGCTCTACGGCGGCGGTCTCCAGCTCGACGGCATCACCAAGGTCGGCCAGCAGGACGGCGACCTGAGCGACCCGTATTCGCCGAGGCCGATCTGGGACGGCACCTCGAACTCGATCCACGTCGTCACCAACAAGACGAACGCGTACACCGACAACATCTGCAGCCTGGCCGGGACCTACCGCTCGACGTTCCAGCATCAGCGCGAAGTGTCGATGACGACCCGGGACTACACGCGCACGACGAAGCGAACGATCCAGTACTTCCAGGCGCAGAGCCAGGTCTACGCGAACACGATCCAGACCACGCAGACGGTCACCTCGGACATGAAGACGACGGAGCAGTTCGCCCTGCACCGCGAGCATTTCATCGAAGAGAAGTACCAGCACGTCAGGTCGCAGGAGCAGACGACCAAGGTCACGGAGCAGTGGGAGCTGCAGACGAGCCAGGCGCTGGCGCAGACGTTCCAGACGCGCAAAGTCGACACCAAGGTCTGGAAGACCGAAGAGCAGTGGCAGATGTCCAGCTCGCAATCGGTGCAGACGACGACGCAGTACGTCCTGAAGACCGATCAGTACAAGATGGGCCGCAAGCAGGTCTACCGGCACCAGTACCAGACGCTCGCCAAGATCGGCGACGACGAGATCGGCGTGCCGCAGGCCGGCGATTGCACGCCGATCCCCCTTGTCGTTCGCTGCGAGGACCGCGATGTCCTGCCCGACGGCTCGAGCCGCCTGGTCGACCCGAACACGTGCACGACGGGGCCGGGCGTCTCGGTCGGTCCCGGGCCGGGCTACCTGAAGACCACCTGCATCGACGGACCGAGCGCCTTGGCGTACGGGCCGGTCGCGAGTTGCACGCCGGGCGTCGATCCGGCCACCAGCCTGAACAACTGGGTCGAGACGCGGTGCGATTACATTGCCGGCGCGGCGACCCCGATCAGCGGCACCTGCGTCGTCGGCCCGCCGACGCAGGATGCATCGTTCTTCATCTACACGTGCACCCGCCCGCCCGTCAACAACCAGGTGACGCCGGTCGCGTCGTGCGGTCCTGACGTCGCCGGAACCTCGCCCGACTGGATCACGACGACGTGCACGCAGCCCGCCGCGACCAACTACCTGCCGCGGCCGTCGCCGCAATGCGCCGAGGGCCCTCCGGTCACCGACGGCAGCCTGATCACGACGCAGTGCACGAAGTCGCTCAACAACGCCGGCTACGCGGCGACATGCGTGGCCGATCCCGGCCTGACCTTCCCGTTCATCAAGGTGACGTGCCTGCCGCCCGAAGTCGTCGCCGATGACGCGGTGCCGAGCGCCTCGTGCACGCCCGGGACGGTCGGTCTGATCACGACGGCGTGTCCGAAGACCGCCGCCGGCACGTACCCGTCGCCGACGCCGGTGCAGACGTGCGTCAACGGGTCGTCGACGAACGCACCCTTCTTCTACGAGACGACCTGCACGTATCCGGCGGCCACCAACAAGACCGTCTTCACCACGCCGGCGCTGTGCGGGACGCCCGGCGTCACCGTGCCGACCGCCGCGCCCTGGATCACCACCGATTGCCGCCAGCCGGCCGGGGCGAACAACGCCACCGTGTTCGCCGATCCGCGCTTCTGCATCGACGATCCCGGCACGGCGCCCCCGTACCTCAAGGTCGTTTGCACCAAGGTCCAGACAAGCGCGCCGATCGAGGTGCCCCCGGCGACCTGTCCGATCGGAATCACCTACAACGGGACGCCGAACTACTACGTCGACATCTGCGCCAAGCGCGGCTACAGCCCGCCGACCCCGGTGGCGGCGTGCACGCCGACCGATCCGACCGTTCCGCCCTACATCGTCACGACGTGCGGCACGAGTGGAACGGACACGCCGGTGGCGTTCTGCAACGTCACCGACCCTGCGTTCTGGGACGGATCAAACTGGGTCACCTGTGTCAAGCCGGCCGGCCCCAACAACGCCGGGCCGACGCAAGTCGCGACCTGCGTCCCTGACCCGGTGCCTACGGGTCCGAACTTCGTCAAGGTGACTTGTGCGGGATCGACGACGACCGCGGCAGTCGCGGTGGACCCGGCAACCTGCGCGGCGCCCGCCAATTCGAGCCAGCAGTACGTCTCGGCGACGCAGATCATCACCTGCTACAACAGCCCGGCCGGTGCCTATCCGGTTGCCACGCCCGTGGCCACCTGCGCCAACGGCATCGACGGCAGCCTGATCACGACCGTGTGCACGTTCCCGATCCCGGCCAACAACCACGGCCCGATCGCGTCGGCGCCCTGCACGGTGGGTCCCCCGACCTATGACGGCAGCCAGGTCAAGACGACGTGCACGGTCTCCGATGTCACGATCGCCGTCCCGACCGCGTCGTGCCCCGTCAACATTCCCCAGGTGGGCACGGCCGCCGAGGTGATCTGCTCGACCACGACGACGCTCGGCGAAGCGGCGGCGACCTGCTCGGTCGGTGTGGCTGCGACGACGCCGTTCGACACCACGACGGCGTGCTATCCGGTCGTGACGTCGCCGATGGCCGATTACGGCGCCGCGTGCGTCGCCGGCCCGACCGGCGTCCCCGGCGAATCGGTTCGCTGCAACCTGCGTCCGATCGACGTCCTCGTCGCCGACGCCTCGTGTGTCAACAGCGACGTGGCCGGCCTCAAGACGACGTGCACGACCTCCTTCGGCAACGGCCACAAGTACACCGTGACGCAGACGAAGACGGTGACGACCACGCCGTTCAGCGGCGCCGCACCGAGCGGACCCGACGCCGTCGTGACGACGGTCACCGGACCGACGAACGTCGACAACGTCTGCTATGCCGCCCCGCAGAGCTTCACGGCGCAGCCGCCCGTCGACATCGCGTCGTGCGGCGCCTGGCCCTGCACCGAGGTCAGCACGCTGCCCGGCGGCAGCGAGAACTCGCTGGCCGACGTCGCGCAGTACTACTACAAGACCGACCTGCGGCCGTCGATGACCAACGACCCGAACAAGGGCGGCGTGCCGCCGGCCGGAGCGGGGCCGGAGGACGACAAGGCGTCGCACCAGCACATGACGACGTTCAGCATCGCGCTCGGCGTTTCGGGCACGCTGCAGTACCGGCCGGACTATCGCGACCTGTCGACGGTGACGGGCGACTTCGCCGCGATCCGCGCGGGAACGAAGAACTGGCCGCTGTGGCCCGACCCGCTGCTCGACTACTCGAACCCCGACAACTACAACAATCCGAAGTCGATCGACGACTTCTGGCACGCCGCGGTCAACGGGCGGGGCCGGTACTTCAACGGCAAGGACCCGTCGTCGGTGATCCAGGGCGTCGGAGCGGCGCTCGCGAAGATCGACGACAAGCTGGCCACGGGAACGGCCGACGGAACGTCGACGTTGCAGCCGGTGGCCGGCAACAACTTCACGTACTCGACGAGCTACTTCTCGGGCTCCTGGCAAGGCGACGTCCAGGCGCGCCTGGTCGACCTCGTCACCGGCGCTCCGGGGACGACGATCTGGTCGGCCAAGAGCCTGCTCGACGCGCGCACCTTCGCGGCCTGCGACGACCGCAAGATCCTGCTCTTCCGCGGCGGCACGACGCTCGTGCCCTTCACGTGGGAAACGCAGATGTGCCCGGGTGGCACGCCGTCGGGCGCTCCGGTGACCGACCTCAACGGTGCGGAGCAGGCGCTCGTCGGCGCGGCGAAGGTGGCCGCGTTGACGCACTACCCTCTCATGACGGACGGCTCGCTGAGCACCGTGCTCCAGCAGCAGGAAGCCAAGAAGGACGGCAAGCTGGTCAACTTCCTGCGCGGTCAGCGCGGCAACGAGAACTTCGAGTCGAACTCGCTGACGAAGCTGTTCCGTCATCGCGAAGCGGTGCTCGGCGACATCGTCGATTCGCAGCCGGTCTACGTCGGTCAGCCGTTCGCCAACTACCAGGAGAACAACTACGCGGCCTTCAAGGCCACGGCGCGGACGCCGATGGTGTACGTCGGCGCGAACGACGGGATGCTCCACGCGTTCTATGCCACCGTCAACCTGCTCGACGTCAAGCATGGCCAGGAAGCGTGGGCGGTGATCCCGAGCGCCGTCCTGGGCAACATGTACAAGCTCGCCGACGACAACTACAAGCGCGACGGTCACCAGTACTACGTCGACGGCACCCCCGTGGCGGGCGACGTGTGGAACGGCTCCGCCTGGCGCACGATCGTCGTCGGCGGCTTGAACGCGGGCGGCAAGGGCTACTACGCGCTCGACGTGACGACCCCCGGCGCGACGCCGACGCCGCTGTGGGAGTTCAAGCAGGTGTCGGGCGTCTGCCCGGCGCCGGCGCCGGCGGCCATGCCCACCGGTCTCTACGCCGACTGCAACCTCGGCCTGACGTTCGGCAAGCCGATCATCACCAAGCTGGGCGGCAACTGGGTCGTCATCGTCACCTCGGGCTACAACAACGCCAACGGCGTCAGCGGCGATGGCGGCGGCTACGTGTATGTGCTCGACGCGCTCACCGGCGAGCTCAAGCAGAAGATCGCCACCGGCGCCGGCGACGCCACGACACCGAGCGGGCTCGCGCAGATCAACAACTACGTGGACAACGTCGACATCGACAACACCACGCTGCGCGCCTACGGGGGCGACGTGCTCGGCAACATCTGGCGCTTCGACTTCAGCGCCGGAACGGCGACCAGGCTCGGCACCGCCAAGGATGCGTCGAACAACATCCAGCCGATCACCATCCGCCCGGAGCTCGCCGAGCTCGACGGCAAGCCGTTCGTGATGGTGGGCACCGGCAAGTACCTCGGCGGCACCGATGTCACCGACCCGCAGAAGCAGTCGGTCTACGGCATCAAGGATCCGCTGTCGGGCAGCAGCCCCATCTACGCCGATCCGCTGCGGGACTCGCTGCGACCGATGGCGGTCGGGGCCGCGGCTGCGGTGACCGGCGCGGTCCGGAGCATCACGTGCACAGGATCCGCGGCCGAGTGCGGCCGCACGGGCTGGGTGCTCGATCTCCCCGAGGCCGGCGAGCGGGTCAACGTGGAGATGAAGCTGTCGCTCGGCGGCCTGGTCTTCACCAGCAACGTTCCCGAGGCGATCCCCTGCAGCGCCGGCGGTCACAGCTGGTTCAACCAGATCGATTTCCGTACCGGCGCGGCGATCCCCGGGGTGCAGAGCTCGCAGTTCCTCGCCGATTCGCTGAACGTCGGCTTCAACGTGCTCGAGTTGCCGGCGCCGGTGGGCGGCGGCAATCCGAAGCGGATCGCGGCGCTCCGTCAGACCGACGGCACCAGCATCCTCAAGGACCTGAAGCCGCCGGAGCCGCCACCGGGCGGCAAGCGGATCAGCTGGCGAGAGATCACGCAGTAGCGACGATGGTCGGCGTGATGAGCGGGACGCCCGAGCGTCCCGCCGCTGGGTTCTCTCTCTTGGCCGCGCCGATCGGCGCGGCCAATGCCCGCCGCCTGAGCGTCGCGGTGCTCGCGGTGGTCGGCCTTCACGTCGCACTGCTCGCCGTTCGGCTCGGCGCGGGATCCGCGAGTCCGGTGGCGCCTTCGGCCTCGCCGGTGATCGCGATCCGGATGGTGCAAGCGCCGCTCGTCGCGCCCACGGCGCAGCTCCCGGTGGCCGCGGCGACCTCCGCTCGCGTGGAGCCGACCCCGCGTGCCGTGGAGACGGCAGGGCAGCCTGTCCTTGATCGTCAGGCGCCCGAACGCCCGGTGCACAAGCCTTCCGGCGCGCCCGCCATCGCTCCCGCGCCACGCGCCGAGGCGGCTGCCGAGGCGCCCGCATCGCTTGCCGCCACCGCGGCGACGGCCGAAGCCAAAGGCGGCGACACGCCGCTCGCCGCGGCGCCCGACTACGCCCTCGGCGTTCGCCTTGACCCCGGGCCGCGGCCCCTGACCGACATCGAACCTGAGTACCCGGACATCACGCACCTGCGCGAAGGCGTGGTCGTGCTGCGCCTGCTGATCAGCGAGCGCGGCGGGGTCGACAACGTCGCGGTCGTCCGCGCCGAGCCGCGCGGGGTCTTCGAGCAAGCCGCCATCGAGGCGTTCGCGAAGGCGCGGTTCTCGCCCGGTCTGGCGGCCGGAACGCCGGTCAAGAGCCAGATCACGGTCGAGGTCCAGTTCATGCCGATCAATCGCGGCGCCCGGGTGTCAGGCCGAACGTACTGAGCCCGCCGGCGGGACCGGAAATGCTGCGCTGCGGTATTCTTCGTCCTGGGCGGCAGAGTCGGGGCAGACCGTGGACGAATTCGAGAAGGGGTCGGTGACTTCGCGCAGCGAAGTGGACCTGGCGGCAGCGTCCGGCCTGTATTCGCCCGCCCACGAGCACGATGCCTGCGGCGTCGGCTTCGTCGCTCACATCGCGGGGCGCAAGTCGCACGCGATCGTCGAGCAGGGTCTGAAGATCCTCGAGAACCTGAACCACCGGGGCGCGGTCGGCGCCGACCGTCTGATGGGCGACGGGGCCGGGATCCTGATCCAGATCCCCGACGACTACTACCGCGCCGAGATGGCGCTGCAGGGCGTCGTGCTGCCGGCGCCCGGCGAGTACGGCGTCGGCATGGTGTTCCTGCCCAAGGAGCACGCCTCGCGGCTGGCGTGCACGCAGGAGCTCGAGCGCGCGGTCAAGGCCGAAGGGCAGGTCGTCCTCGGCTGGCGCGACGTGCCCGTCGACGCGGAGATGCCGATGTCGCCGGCGGTGCGCGCGAAGGAGCCGGTGCTGCGCCAGATCTTCATCGGCCGCGGGCCCGATGTGATCGTGCCCGACGCGCTCGAGCGCAAGCTCTACGTCATCCGCAAGACCGCGTCGAGCGCGATCCAGGCGCTCAGGCTCACGCACAGCCGCGAGTACTACGTGCCGAGCATGAGCTGCCGGACCGTCATCTACAAGGGCCTGCTGCTCGCCAACCAGGTCGGCAGGTACTACAAGGACCTGGCCGACCCTCGCCTGACGTCGGCGCTCGCGCTCGTCCACCAGCGCTTCTCGACGAACACCTTCCCGGAGTGGCCGCTCGCGCATCCGTACCGGATGGTCGCGCACAACGGCGAGATCAACACCGTCAAGGGCAACTTCAACTGGATGCGCGCGCGCGAGGGGGTGATGAAGTCTCCCGTGCTGGGCGCCGATCTCAAGAAGCTCTATCCGATCACGTTCGAGGGGCAGAGCGACACCGCCACGTTCGACAACGCGCTCGAGCTGCTGACGATGAGCGGCTACTCGCTCGCCCACGCCGTGATGATGATGATCCCGGAGGCGTGGGAGCAGCACACCGAGATGGACGCGCGTCGGCGCGCCTTCTACGAGTACCACGCGGCGATGATGGAGCCGTGGGACGGTCCCGCCGCCATGGTCTTCACCGACGGCCGCCAGATCGGCGCGACGCTCGACCGCAATGGCCTGCGCCCGGCGCGCTACATCGTCACCGACGATGGCCTCGTCGTGATGGCGTCGGAGACCGGCGTCCTGCCGATCGCCGAGAACCGCATCGTCAAGAAGTGGCGGCTGCAGCCCGGCAAGATGTTCCTGATCGACTTCGAGCAGGGCCGCATCGTCGACGACGAGGAACTGAAGAACCAGTTCGCGTGCGCGAAGCCGTATCGCCAGTGGGTCGACAGCGTTCGCATCAAGCTCGAGGACCTGCCGCAGGGGCCGGCCCAGCCCCCGTTCGAGGAGACCCTCCTCGATCGCCAGCAGGCCTTCGGGTACACGCAGGAGGACATCAAGTTCCTGATGAGCCCGATGGCGCAGGCGGGCGAGGAAGGCATCGGCTCGATGGGCAACGATTCGCCGCTCGCCGTGCTGTCCGACAAGAACAAGCCGCTCTATAACTACTTCAAGCAGCTGTTCGCGCAGGTCACGAACCCGCCGATCG
>DATIDZ010000132.1:0-10005 GCA_035456045.1 Caldimonas sp. | reverse complement strand
CCCCACGGCGCCTCCGTAGACTCGCCCCCGATGGACACCCGCGAGATGCTGCGCCTGTCGTGGCGCGCCTGGCTGCACCAGGGCGTGCCGCGCGTCGGCCCCTGGTGGATCGGCCACGCGTGGTCGCTCGCCTTCGGGCTCGGCGTCGCCGCGGTCCTGAGCGTCGTCACGCTCGCCTCGTCGGGCGACGCCACGCGCGCGGTCTGGCCGACGATCGTGGCCGCCGACGTCATCATCAGCCTCGCGATCACGTTCGCCGTGCGCTTCGCGTTCTGGCTGGCCCGGCGCGCCGTCGGCGCCGGCCGGCTCGCGGCCTGGTCGCCGGCGCGCCGCTCGATCTACTTCACGCTCGTGCCGATCGCCGGCGTCGCGGTCGGCTGGCCGCTCGGCATGGTGCTCGCGGGCCGCCTCGACGAGCGCTTCATGGCGCCGCTCGTCCGGCCCGGCGTCCTCGGCTCGAGCATCGTGATCGCGCTCTTCGTGACCGCCCTCTTCCAGCAGTTCTTCCGCACCAAGGCGCGCCAGATCGCCGCCGAGAACGCCGCAAGCGAAGCGCAGCTGCGCCTGCTCCAGGCGCAGATCGAGCCGCACTTCCTGTTCAACACGCTGGCCAACGTCGTCTCGCTGATGGACGCTGACCCGGCGCGCGCGAAGTCGATGCTCGAGGCGTTCGTCGAGTACCTGCGGGCGTCGCTGTCCGGCCTCGGCCACGGCGTGCACACCCTCGGCGACGAGATCGACCTGATCGACGCCTACATGCGGATCATCAAGATCCGGATGGAAGACCGGCTCGACTACGCGATCGAGGTGCCGCCGGCGCTGCGCGGCGTGAGCCTGCCGGCGCTGACGCTGCAGCCGCTCGTCGAGAACGCGATCGTCCACGGCCTCGAGCCGCAGATCGCCGGCGGGCGCGTGCGCGTCGGCGCGCGCTGCGACGGCCGCTCGCTCGTCGTCACCGTCGACGACGACGGCGCCGGCCTCGCCGACGCGGCGGGCGTTGCCGGTCGTCGCGCCGGCAGCGGCACCGCGCTGGCCAACATCCGGCGCCGGCTCGAGCAGACCTACGGCAGCAGCGCGTCGCTCGACATCGGTGCCGGCGAGACCCGCGGCGTGCGCGCGCGCCTCTCGCTTCCCCTCGCCTCATGACCCGACCCACCGCCGTCATCGCCGACGACGAGCCGCACCTGGCCGCGTACCTGCGCGAGCTCCTCGCGAAGGCGTGGCCGGCGCTCGAGATCGTCGCGGTCGCGCGCAACGGCGTCGAGGCGGCGGAGCGCATCGCCGCGCTCCAGCCCGACCTCGCCTTCCTCGACATCAAGATGCCGGGCCTGACCGGCCTCGAGGTGGCGCAGGGCATCGAGGGACGGACGCGCGTCGTCTTCGTCACCGCCTACGACGAGTTCGCGGTCGCCGCGTTCGAGCAGCAGGCGCTCGACTACGTGCTGAAGCCGGTGCAGGCGGCCCGGCTCGCGCGCACGGTCGAGCGCCTGCAGCGAGAGCTGGCGGCGGCCCGCTCGGCGGCCGCCGGCGCGACCGGCGACGCTGCGGCGGGCGCCGGCGATGCCGATGCAGCCGACCCGCGACTCGCCGCCGTCCTGCGCCAGCTCCTCGCCGGCCCGCGCACCGCGCCGCTTCGCTACGTCCGCGCCAGCCACGGCGAGCTCACCCACCAGATCGACGTCGCCGACGTCCTCTTCTTCCAGGCCGACGACAAGTACACGTGCGTCAGGACGGCGAGCGCCGAGCACCTGATCCGCACGACGATCAGCGAGCTCGCGGGCCAGCTCGACCCCGAGCGGTTCGTGCAGGTGCACCGCTCGACGATCGTCAACCTCGACCACCTCGCCGGCACGCGCCGTGACGAGCTGAGCCGACTCTTCCTGCGCGTGCGCGGCCACGCCGGCGAGCTGCCGGTGAGCCGCGCTTACGTCCACCTGTTCAAGGCGATGTGAGGAGCCGCGCGGCGAGCCACCGGCAGAGCGGGTGGGCCGGGTCGGCGAAGCCGTCGATCGCCGTGAAGTGATTCGCGCCGGGCTGCGCGAGCAGCTCGGACCGGTTTCCCGCGGACCGCCATGCGGCGTCGAACGCGGTCGACTGGCGCGCGAACTCGTCGCTCTCCTCGGCTCCCCAGGTCAGGAGCACCGGCGTCGCGCAGGGCCGCACGCCGAACAGCGGCGAGTTGCGGCGGACGATGCCGTCGTCCAGCTGGATCGTCGGCTGCAGGTAGCTGTGGCGCAGCGGCTCGATGTCGTAGATGCCGCTCACCAGCAGCGCCGCGGCGAGCGGATCGCGGGCCAGGCCGTAGTCCTCGTCCCAGCGCGCCTCGAGGCACATCGCGCTCAGGTGACCGCCCGCGGAATGGCCGCCGACGGCGACGCGTGTCGGGTCGCCGCCATGGGCGCCGATGTGGCGCAGCGTCCAGGCGACGGCAGCGCGGCATTGGCGCGTGATCTCGTCGAGGGTCACCTTCGGGCAGAGCGAGTAGTCGACGACGACGGTCGTGATGCCGAGCGCGACGGGCCCGAGCGCGACGAAGCTGTGCTCGCCGGCGCTGAACGCGCGCCAGTAGCCGCCGTGGATGAAGACGAACACCGGCGCGCCGGGGCGGTCGGCGGGAAAGATGTCGAGCTTCTCGTCGAGCGTCGGGCCGTACGGGATGCCGATGCGGCCGGCGAGCCGCGTGCGCGCCGCCGCGCTGCGCTCGCCGTAGCTGCGCATCAGCGCCTCGGCATCGGCGACGCGCGAGCTGGGCTTGTACTCGGCGTCGATCTCCTCGGTCCGGGTGAAGCCGCGGTACAGCGAGGCGCTGGTCATGGCACGAGTCTATGAGAGTCGCGGCGGGCACCTGGGGTCGCCGCGCAGCCCTAGACTGTCGGCACCGGGTGGCGGCGGCGCCACCCCCGCAAGCGATCACCGAGAGGCCCCGATGGACGTCACCGCACTCGTCGAACCCGACCGTGTCCACAAGACGGTCTACACCGACCAGCAGATCTTCGACCGCGAGATGGAGCGCATCTGGGAGCGCATCTGGGTCTATTGCGGGCACGAGTCGCAGGTGCCGAATCCCGGCGACTACTACGCGGTGACGATCGGCCGCCAGCCGATGGTCATGATCCGCCAGCCCGACATGAGCGTGCGGGTGCTCTACAACCGGTGCCCGCACCGCGGCGTGCAGGTCGTCGGCAACCTCAAGGGCAACACGGGCAGCGCCTTCGTCTGCTCGTACCACGCCTGGAGCTTCCACCTCGACGGCAGCGTTCGCGCGATCCCGCTCGCCAAGGGCTACGAAGGCACGCGCCTGACCCGGGACAACCCCGACTGCGGGATGAAGCGGGCCGCCCGCGTCGACAGCTACCGCGGCTTCGTCTTCGCGAGCCTCGTCGAAGACGGCCCGCCGCTCGCCGAGTTCCTCGGCGAGGCCAAGATCGCCTTCGACGACATGTGCGACCGTTCCCCGGTGGGCGAGGTCGAGGTCGTGCCGATCTGCCACCGCGTCATGCAGCACTCGAACTGGAAGTTCTTCATGGAGAACCAGCTCGACGCGCTTCATCCTTCGGTGACGCACCAGTCGACCGGCATCTCGGCCGGCCGCGTCGAGAAGCGCCTCAAGGCGGAAAAGGGCGCGGCGCCGCTCTACTACCACTACCTCTCGACCTTCGCCTCGAGCTTCGAGCAGTGGGACAGCGTGCAGACGATCAACTTCCCGCACGGCCACGGCATCCTCAAGGCCTACATGGGCCTCAGGCCGCGCGACCCCGACACGCTCGAGTACGAGGCGCTGCTGAAGGAGGCCTACGGCGAGGCCAAGACCGAGGAGTACCTCTCGCGCAGCATCCACCACGTCCTCGTCTATCCGTACCTCTCGGTGCAGTCGCCGCTGCAGCAGCTGCGCTGCCTGCGCCCCGTCGGGCCGGACAAGACGATGTCGGAGATCTGGCACTTCCGTCTCAAGGGGGCGCCCGAGGCGATCTACCGCAGGAGCCTCTGGTACTACAACCTCGTCAACTCGCCGGCGACGATGATCAACGCCGACGACCTCGAGAACTGGACCAAGGGCCAGTGGGGCCTGCAGTCCAACGGCGGCGACTGGGTGAGCTTCCACCGCTATTTCGGCGACGACCGCGAGGAGAACGGCGTCACCTATTCGAACCACGGCACGTCGGAAGCGGTGATGCGCAACCAGTTCAAGGCGTGGGCCGGCTACATGCAGGACCGCTGAGGAGAACGCCATGGCCAACGCGAAAGACAGCGGCGCGACGAGCGCCATCCCGACCGCCGGGCCCGACTTCGAGCACCTGCTCGCGCAGGAGGTCGTCATCGAGGCCGGCGACGCCGCACCGACCGGCGCGCAGCGCGTCGCGCCCGACCACTCGCCGCGCGCGAAGGCGGGCACCGTCGACAGCGCCGCGGATGCGCTGCCCAAGCCCGCCGTGATCGTCGCGGGCGACGTCCAGCGCGAGGTCGAGCAGTTCCTCTATCGCCAGGCCGAGCTCCTCGACGGCAAGCACTGGCAGGCCTTCATCGACCTGTTCGCCGACGACGGCGTCTACTGGATGCCCGTGACGCGCGAGCAGACCGAGTGGGAAGGGTCGCCCACGATCTTCGCCGAGGACAAGCTGATGATGGAGATCAGGAAGGGCCGGGTCTCGCACCCCAACGCCTGGTCGCAGGCGCCGATGTGGGAGACGAGCCACCTCGTCAGCCACGTGGCGCTCGAGTCGCTGGGTGCGACGACGATCGACGTGCGGTCGCGCTTCCACATGATGGAGCTCCGGCGCGACACCGTGCGCCACTTCGGCGGCAGCTATCGCCACACGCTGGTTCGCGACGCCGGCGGGCAGCTCCGCATTCGCCTGCAGCGCGTCGACCTGTTCAACGGCCAGGCGCCGTTCGACTACGTCCTGCAGATCTGGGTCTGAATCGAGGAGCACCCCATGAAATCTCGCCGGTTCTCGTCCGATCGCCAGCTGCTCGACGTCGAGGCGAACAAGATCGTCCTGAAGAACGGTGGAAAGGGCACCGGCGTCGCCAAGGTCCAGGCCTTTCTTCACCTCGTCGGCAACCGCCTGCCGAAGTCGATCAAGCAAGGCCAGCCCGATGGCATCTTCGGGCCCGAGACCGAGTCGTTCGTCAAGAAGTTCCAGGCCCAGGCCGGCGTGAAGGCCGACGGCATCGTCGGCCGCATCACCCTGGCCGCAATGGACCAGGTGCTCGTCGACAAGCCGGTCCTGGACACCGCGTCGCCGAGCGACTACGGCACCGCGGTGCTCGCCGGATCGGGCCGACGGCTCGGCGACCGTCCCGTCTACTTCGTCTGAGCGGCGCACAAGGAGCCAGCATGGCCAAGGACCCGATCATCGAGCCGTCGAACGTGAAGGTCACGCCGACGTTCCCCTCGTCGAGGTCGTCGATGACGCTGCCGGCGACGTCGGGCAGCGGCGCGCCGAGCCCGGTGCGCTTCAGCTTCGGGCCGAGCGACGTCGCCGTCGTCAAGATGGAAGGCTCGGTGCAGGCGGGTCTGTTCGCGGCCGACGATCGCCGGCTCTGCGGTCTCGAGTTCATGCAGTTCGCGACGCCCGGCAGGTTCGTGCGCGTCTACGCCGGCGTCCTGCAAGGCTCGACGACGCTGGAGTTCGCATCGCACATCCGCAATCGCGAGTTCCTCGACACGCCGACCAACGTCACCGACACGTCGATCGTTCCCAAGCACGGCCCGTTCATGAGCGAGAAGCCGCATCGCGCGAACGAGACGCGCGACGGTCACTTCGTCAATTCGATGCAGGACCATCCGGGCGTCGGGACGCCCGATTTCCTGGTCGCCGAGAACCAGGAGAAGCACTTCCTGCTGAGCGTCTCGTACGTGTCGAGCTTTGCGACGCTGCTCGTCTTCCTCCACCCGAGCCGGCGAAGGCAACCCGTCGCACTCATCCGCTGGACGGTGAGCTACGACTTCTCGGTCCGCTGGCGCGGCGGACGGATCGCCTCGATCTTCGGCCTCGCGAAGATGACCCCCGGGTCGGTCACCACGCAGGCCGAGGCGATGGCCGGCTTCGTCGAGCGCGTAAACAACCCGCCTTCCCTGGTCATCAACCAGGTCGTCAATCCGACCTTGATCGCCGGCCTGGCGAGCCCGCTCCCCGACGCGAACCAGCGCTTCTTCAACCCGCTGCAGCATCCGGCGGCCGAGGGGAGCGACTTCTGGTCGCTCTGACGTCGCTCTCGCGCGGGTCGCTGCGGGTCCTGCTCGCGCTGGCGCTGCTCGCCGCGGTGCTCGCGGCGGCCGGGTGCGGGGTGCTGTCGCAGCCGCAGTTCGGCGCGCCGATGACCGGTGCGCGGCTCGAGCGCGCGAAGGCGAACCCGCAGTACCGGGACGGCCGCTTCCTCAACCTGCAGCCCGAGACGCCGACCGGCGCGGGCGCGATGTTCGACTACCTCGTGCGTCAGTTCTCGGGCGACGAAGTCCGCGTGCCGCCATCGCCGCTGCCGGTGCTGGCGGTCGACAAGACCGCGCTCGCGGCCGCCTTGCCCGCCGGCGGCCTGCGCGCCTTCTGGATCGGCCACGCCAGCGTGTACGTCGAGATCGACGGGCTGCGTCTGCTGCTCGACCCGGTCTTCGCCGAGCGCGTGTCGCCGATCGCGATCGGGCCGAAGCGGTTCCATCCGCCGCCAATCGCGCTCGCCGACCTGCCGAGGATCGACGCCGTGCTCATCTCGCACGACCACTACGACCACCTCGACATGGAGACCGTGCAGCACCTCGCCGCCGGCGGCACGCGCTTCTTCGTCCCGCTCGGCATCGGTGCGCATCTCGAGCGCTGGGGCGTGCCGCTGGCGCAGATCGAGGAGATGGAGTGGTGGCAGCGCAAGACGCTCGGCAACGTCGAGTTCGTCTGCACGCCGACGCGGCACTACTCGGGCCGCGGCCTCGGCGATCGCAGCGCGACGCTGTGGTCGAGCTGGTCGGTGCTCGGGCCGCGCCACCGCTTCTTCTACAGCGGCGACACCGGCTACGGAACGCACTTCGAGGACATCGGCTCGCGCCTCGGCCCGTTCGACCTCGCCTTCGTCAAGATCGGCGCCTACGGCCCCGGCCCATCCTGGATCGACATTCACATGCCGCCCGAGCAATCGGTGCAGGCGCACCGCGACGTGCGCGCGAAGCGCATGTTCCCGGTCCACTGGTCGACCTTCAACCTCGCGTACCACGACTGGGACGAGCCGATCCGCCGCACCGTCGCCGAAGCGCGGCGCACCGGCGTCGCGGTCGTCACGCCCAGGCTCGGCGAATGGGTCGATGCCGACGCCGAGTTCGCGTCGACGGCGTGGTGGGAGGCGGTGCGTTGAGCGAGGCGCGGCCGGCTCGCACCGAGACCGCTCACGACGCGTTCCTCTCGTACAGCCAGTCGGCCGATGGCCGCCTCGCGCCGGTCCTCGAAGCGGGCCTCGAGAAGCTGGCCAAGCCGCTCTTTCGGCTGCGCGCGATCGACGTGTTCCGCGACAAGACCGGCCTCGCCGCGAGCCCGGGGCTCTGGAGCAGCATCGCTGCGCATCTCGAGGCCAGCCGCTGGCTCGTTTTTCTGGCGTCGCCGGCGGCTGCCGCGTCGCCGTGGTGCACGAAGGAGCTCGTGTGGTGGCTCGACCACCACGGCACCGAGCGCCTGCTCTTCGTCCTGACCGAGGGCACGCTCGCCTGGGACGCGGCGGCCAACGACCTCGACCTCGCCCGTACCGATGCGCTGCCCGCCGCGATCGCCGGGCGCCTGCGCGAGGAGCCGCTCTACGTCGACCTGCGCTGGGCGCGCACGACGGCGCCGCTCGGCCACCGCGATCCGCGCCTGCGCCCGGCGCTGCTCGACCTCGCCGCGCCGATCCGCGGCGTGGCCAAGGACGTCCTCGACGGCGACGACGTCCGCCAGCAGAAGCGCACGCGGCACATCGCGACCGCCGCGGTGACGGCGATCGTCGTCGCCGCCACGCTCGCCACATGGCAGGCGATCGAGGCGACGCGCCAGCGCGACGAGGCCAACCGCCTGCGCGAGCGCGGGCTGTCGCGCCAGCTCGCGGCGCAGTCGTCGACGCTGCTGGTTCGCGATCCCGTGCTCGCGCTCCAGCTCGCGGCCGAGTCGTATGCGGTCGCGCCGACCGTCGACGCGCGCAGCGCCCTGCTCGGCGCGCTGTCGGCGCTGCCGCTCGCTCGGCTGCATCAGCACCGCTCGGCATGGTGGGCGCTCGCCGTGTCGAGCAAGGACGAGCTGATCGCGTCCGACATCCTCGGCGGCCTCTACCGCGGCAGCGTCGATGCGACGGGCTTGGCCACGGTCGTCGCGCCGCCCGGCGGGCTGGCGCTGTTCAGCGGCGTCGACGCGATCGCCTTCGCGCCCGACGGCAGCCGCTATGCGCATGCCGGCGCGAGCGGCGACATCACGGTGCGCACCGGAAGCGACGTTCGCCTCCTCGAGAGCGGCGACAAGGTGGGCGAGAACGACCCGAGCCGGCGTGTTCTCGGCCTGGCGTTCGACCGCACCGGCCGGTGGCTCGCGACGGCGTCGACGAGCGGCGCGGTGTTCGTCCACGACCTCGTCGCCGGCTCGCGCCGTCCGCTCGGAGGCGCCGCCGTCGACCTTGCCGCGATCGCCTTCAGTCCCGACGGCACGTGGGTCGCGGCCGGTGGCGACCAGGGCGTCCTGAAGGCGTTCGCCGTCGCCGAGAAGGTCCGCGTGCCGCGCTTTGCAGGCAGCGCGCGAAGCGCGGTCGAGTCGCTGGTCTTCGACGCGACCGGACGCCGGCTCTTCGCCGCATCGCGCGCCGGACGGATCGAGGTCTTCGACACCGCCGACGGCCGGCTCGTCTCCTCGCTGGATGTGCTCGAGCACGGCGCCCTCGAGAAGATGGCGGTCTCGCCCGACGGGCGCTTCCTCGTCACCGGCCACGCGTCCGGCGCGGTCGTGCTGTGGCACCGCGACTCGGAGACCGCGCGGTGGGCGTCGCGGGTGCTGCTGCGCCACGCGGCCGCGCTGCGCGGCCTGGCCTTCGCGGCGGACGGCCGCAGGCTGCTGTCGGCGGGCGCCGACGGGCGACTGTTCGTCACGCTGGCGGTCGATCGCGGCCGCTGGACGCGCCTCGACGAGCCCCTGCCGAGCGCATCGGCACCGGCATCGTCGGCGAGTCCGAACGGCCGCTGGATCGCCAAGGCCACGGGACCGGGCAGCGCGGACGAAGCGTTCAAGGTCGACCTCGGCGGGCTCGCGCTGACGCGCACGGCCCGATTGACCGTGCTGAACGCCGCCGACCGGACGCCGGTCGCCGAAAACGCGGAGTTGCCCGTCGAGCCCGGCGAGAAGTCGTCGGGACTGCCGCTCTTCTCGGCAGACTCGTCGACGATCGCCCTGCAGGTGTCGGAGCGCGTCGTCCTGTTCGACGTCGCGACCCTGCGCGCGCTCGACGCCGCCTTGCCGCTTCCGCCCGGCGCGCGGCTGCAGGCCGCCGAGCCGGCGAAGGACGGATGGCTGGCCGGCTCGAGCTCGGCCCGCTATGCCTTCGACGGCGACCCGCAGACGTGGCTGGCGATGGCCTGTCGACTGGCGGGATCGCCGACGGCGCCGGCGCCGTGGAAGCGGTACCTCGGCGACAACCGTCCGTACGCCCCCGCGTGCCGCACCCATTGACGAGAGGACGCGCCATGGACAACCGCCCGCAGATCCGCTTCGACGACGGCGCCGCCTACGAAGAGTTCATGGGCAAGTGGAGCCGCATCGCCGGCGATGCGTTCCTGCGCTGGCTCGACCCGGCGCCCGGCTGGCGCTGGCTCGACGTGGGCTGCGGCAACGGCGCGTTCACCGAGATGCTCGTCGAGCGCTTCGCGCCGGTGGCCGTGAACGGCATCGATCCTTCCGCCGACCAGATCGCGTACGCGCGACAGCGGCCTGCGACCGCGTCGGTGCGCTTCGACGTCGGCGACGCCATGGCGCTGCCTTACGCCGACGCGGCCTTCGACGCCGCCGTCAT
>DATIDZ010000131.1:0-6897 GCA_035456045.1 Caldimonas sp. | reverse complement strand
CTTGAACTTGTCGAAGAACTTGCGGCTCCAGGCGCGCGACTCGGCGTCGCGGTTCCAGTACCAGCTGTCGGTGAGGTACATGCCCTGCGTCGCCTTGAGGCCGAGCGAGTGCACGTCGTTGATGAACATCAGGAGGCCGGCCAGCTTCATCGTCTTGGTGATGCCGAACTCGTTGGCCGCCTTGATCGAGTTGATCGTGTCGCCGCCGGCATTCGCCAGGCCGAGGATCTGCGCCTTGCTCTGCTGCGCCTGCAGCAGGAACGACGAGAAGTCGCTCGCGGAGAGCGGATGGCGAACCGAGCCGACGATCGTGCCGCCGGCCGCCTTGACGACCGCCGAGGCGTCGTTCTGCAGCTGCGTGCCGAAGGCGTAGTCGGCGGTGAGGAAGTACCAGCTCTTGCCACCGGCCTTGACGACGGCGTTGCCGGTGCCCTTGGCGAGCGCGGTCGTGTCGTAGGCGTAGTGCACGGTGTAGGGCGAGCACTGCTCGTTGGTGAGCGCCGAGGTGGCGGCGCCGACCGAGATGAAGAGCTTCTTCTTCTCCTGCGCGACCTTGGCCATCGCCAGGCTGGTGCCGGAGTTGGTGCCGCCGATCAGCATGTCGACGCCCTGGGTGTCGAACCATTCGCGCGCCTTGGCGCCGGCGACGTCGGGCTTGTTCTGGTGGTCGGCGACGAGCACCTCGACCTTCTTGCCGTTGATGGCGCCGCCCATGTCGGCGATGGCCATGCGGATCGCCTCGGCGCCGGCCGGGCCGTCGATGTCGGCGTACAGCCCCGAGAGGTCGCTGATGAATCCGATCTTGATCGTGTCGCCGGAAATCTGCGCCTGCGCAGAGGCGCCGAACATCGTCGCGAGCGCGAGCGTGACAGCGGGAACGAGGGTCTTCAGTTTCATGGTGTCTCCGTAATGGATGGAAAGGGGGTATCGGATGCGCGGATGCGTCAGACGCCGAGGTACTCGTGCAGGCGTGCCATGCGCTCGGGCAGCTCGGCCTGGGTGAACTGCTGGATCACGCGGCCGTGCTCCATGACCAGGAAGCGATCGGCCAGCGGCGCCGCGAAGCGGAAGTTCTGCTCGACCATGACGATGGTGTAGCCCTGCTCGCGCAGGCCGCGCACGACCTCGCCGAGCTTTTGCACGATCACCGGCGCCAGGCCTTCCGAGATCTCGTCGAGCAGGAGCAGGCGGGCGCCGGTGCGCAGGATCCGGGCGACGGCGAGCATCTGCTGCTCGCCGCCCGACAGGCGGGTTCCCTGGCTCGAGGCGCGCTCCTTGAGGTTCGGGAACATCGCGTAGATCTGCTCGAGGCTCATGCCGTCGGCGCCGAGCGCCGGCGGCAGCATCAGGTTCTCCTCGGCCGACAGGCTCGAGAAGATGCCGCGCTCTTCCGGGCAGTAGCCGATGCCCAGGCGGGCGATGCGGTGGGTCGCGAGGTGCGCGGTCTCGGTGTCCTTCACCTTGATCGAGCCCTTGCGCGAGCCGATCAGCCCCATGATCGCGCGCAGCGTGCTGGTCCGGCCGGCGCCGTTGCGCCCGAGCAGGGTCACGACCTCGCCTTCGTCGACGTGGAAGTCGACGCCATGCAGCACGTGCGACTCGCCGTACCAGCCGTGCAGGTCGCTGACCTCGAGGAAGCGGCGGCTCATGGTCAGTGGGCGCCGACGAGCTCGGTCTGCGACGTGCCCATGTAGGCCTCGATGACCGCCGGGTTCTTCGAGACCTCCGCGTACGGCCCCTCGGCGAGCGTCGCCCCGCGCGCCAGCACGGTGATCGTGTCGGCGATCGACGCGACGACGCTCATGTTGTGCTCGACCATCAGCACGGTCCGGCTTGCCGCGACCTTCTTGATCAGCGTGCGGATGCGGTCGACGTCCTCGAGGCCCATCCCTTGCGTCGGCTCGTCGAGCAGCATCAGCGTCGGCTCCATCGCCAGCGTCGTCGCGATCTCGAGCGCTCGCTTGCGACCGTAGCTCAGCTCGACGGCGGGCAGCGCCGCGTAGGCGCGCAGGTCGACCTGGTCGAGCAGGTCGAGCGCCTGCGCGTCGAGCGTCCGCAGCGACGACTCCGGCCGCCAGAAGTGGAACGACGTGCCGAGCTTTCGCTGCAGCGCGACGCGCACGTTCTCGAGCACGGACAGGTGGCCGAACACCGCCGAGATCTGGAACGACCGGACGACGCCGCGCCGCGCGATCGCCGCCGGGTGCTGGCTCGTGATGTCGTCGCCGGCGAAGACGATGCGGCCGGACGTCGGCGTCAGGAACTTCGTGAGCAGGTTGAAGCACGTCGTCTTGCCGGCGCCGTTCGGGCCGATCAGCGCGTGGATCGTGCCCCGGCGAACCCGCAGGTTCACCTTGTCGACCGCGACGAAGCCCTTGAACTCCTTGGTGAGCTCGTGCGTCTCGAGGATGAAGTCGCTCATCGGGCCGCCTCGCCGCCCAGGCGTTGCGTCAGGCGGTGGGCGACGTCGAGCGCCGCGTCGCGATGGCGCGCGCCCCGGTCGCTGCCGAGCTGCGCCTTGTTGATGCAGACGGCGACCGCGGCGACCGCATGACCCGACGCGTCGAAGACCGGCGCGCCGAACGAGAAGACGCCCTCGCTCACCGCCTCGTCGTCGATGCTGTAGCCGCGCTTGCGCGTCAGGGCGAGCTCCTTGAGCAGCGCGTCGACGTCGCGCGGGCCCTTGCTGGTGAGGCGCGTCGAGAGCTGGCCGGTGAAGCGGCGCCGCACTTCCTCGGCGGGCAGCTGGGCGAGCATCGCCTTGCCGCTGCCCGAGAGATAGGCCGGCAGCCGCATGCCGACGTTCAAGGCGAGGCCGAGCGGCCGCGCGCTGTTGCGGACCGAGACGTAGAGCGCCTCGTTGCCCGACAGCACCGACAGCAGCACCGTCTCCTCCGGCGTCGTGCCGCTGGCAGCCCAGAGCGCGTTGAATTCCTGGGCGACGTCGGTGCCGGCGACGAAGGCCTCGGCGAGGCCCATCACGCGCGGGCCGATCAGGAACGAGCCGTCGGCCTGCCGGCGCAGGTAGCCGAACGAGACGAGCGTCGTGCACAGGCCGTGCACACTGCTCTTCGGCAGCGCCAGCTCGCTCGCCAGGCGCGCCAGGGTCATCGGCTCGCGGCCGCGCGCCAGCCGGTCGAGCAGCGTGATCGCCCGCGCGACCGCGGGAACGAGCGGCGCGACCGGGGCGCTCTCGCGCGGAAAAGGCAATGCGTAGTGGGCGGCGAAGGACATGGACGCGCGGCGTCGAGGGGCGGGCGAAAACGACGTTGCGAAAGCGCCGTTCATCAGGCTGAACCGGTTTCAGCGAGCAGGACGCGGAGTCTAGGCAAGGAGAAGCCGACTCGACCCCGTCGGCAAGGCCGATCGGGGGTTAGTCCTGTGAGCATTTGCCCTGAGGGCGGCCGTCCGCGGACGATGGGGCGCTTGTGAACTATGTCACTCGACCGCTGCGGGTTCTTCACTCGTCGGCAGCGGCGGCGATGGCGAGACTGCGGTCGTCGGATGTGAAGCATCACGCCGGCCGTTCCAGGAGCCCGCCATGAAATCGATCTACGAAGACTTTGCCGCCGCCCTCGTCAGCGCCACCCTGTGCGTCGCTGCGACGTCGATGTTCGTCGTCATCTTCGCCAGCATGGCGTGAGCGCTTTGCCGCCTGCCACCGCTTGGCCGCCGCACGGCTTCGGATCCTGCGCCGAGCCGCCGTCAGCGGGCGGCCGGCAGCTTCCTGAGGATCACGTGGCGGCCGTCGCGCACGGCGACGTAGCCGCCCGTCGTCAGCTCCTTCATCACCCGGTTGACCATCTCGCGTGACGACCCGACGCGGTCGGCGATGTCCTGCTGGGTCAGCTTCTCGCGCACGACGCGCTCGTCGCCGACGGGGTCGGAAAGCTCCATCATGAGCCGCACCATGCGGCCGTAGACGTCCTGCAGCGCCAGGCTCTTCACCTGCTCGGTGAGGCGGCGCACCATGCGGGTGAGCTTTTGCGTCAAGTGAAGGGCGAATTCCGGATGCTCGGCCAGGAACGCCGGCAGCTGCGCCGCCTGGACGACGCAGCACGTCGTCGGCTCGAGCGTCTTCACCGACGCCGAGCGTGTCGCGCCGTCGAGCGACAGCTCGCCGACGTATTCGCCCGGGCCGTGCTCGGACAGGACGACGTCGCGGCCTTCGGGCGAGCTCGCGTACGCGCGCAAGCGCCCGTCGATGACGATGTAGAGCGAGCCGCCCGAATCGCCTTCGTTGAGCAGGATCGTCTGGGCACGGAAGGCGCGCGTGTTGCCGTGCGCCGCGAGCGCGGCGAGCAGCGACGGGGGAAGCCGGTCGTCGATCATGGCGCTGTCAGCTGACGCAGCCGCGCGCCTCGATCGGCCAGACCGCTTCGACGACGCCGCCCGCGAGCCCGCCGCGAACGACGACGTAGCGGTCGTGCAGGTTGACGGTCGGGTCGCAGTGCCCGGGGACGAGCCAAACGGTCTCGCCGAGCGCAGGCAGGCTCGCTCGCGACGCATCGCCGTGCGGGCGCAGGATGCCGTGCTCGTCGCCGCCGTTGGCGTAGGCAAGCTCGCGCTGCCAGACGCGCGGCAGGCCCGAGTCGATCGCGTGCGACTTGTGGCCGGCGTCGACGACCGCGTGCGCCGCGCCGCGGCTCATCACCCGGCTCTTGACGAAGAGCGCGTGCTCGAAGCGCGGTGCCGTCGGCGCGGCGACGTTGTCGGCGTAGTCGCGGTCCATGAAGAGGTAGCTGCCCGCCTGCAGCTCGCCCCAGACGCCGCTCGCGACGTCGAACGCGAACGTGCCGGTGCCTGCGCCGGTGACCAGCGGGCAGGCGATGCCGGCGGCGCCGATGCTCGCCTGCGCTGCGCGCGCCAGCGACGCCGCGTGATGCGATGCCGCCGCGCGCTCGTCGCTGCCGCGCACATGCTGCGCTGCGCCGTGGTACGCCTGCACGCCGGCGAAGCGCAGCCCGCCTTCGGGCGGCGCGTGCGAGACGACATGCTGCGCGAGCTGCCCGGCCGCGGCCGCGGGCGCGCCGCAGCGACCATGGCCCACATCGACCTCGACGAACACGTCGATCGTGCTGCCGGCGGCCGCGACGGCGCGGGCCAGGCGCTCGATGCCCTCGCTCGAATCGACCGCGATCGCGAGCCGCACCCGCCTGGCGAGCGCGGCGACGCGCGCCAGCTTGGCCGGGTCGATCACCTCGTTGGAGATGTAGAGGTCGTCGATGCCGGCGTCGGCGAGCGCTTCGGCCTCGCTCGTCTTCTGCACGCACACGCCGACCGCGCCGGCGGCGCGCTGCAGGCGCGCGATCGTCGCGCTCTTGTGCATCTTCGCGTGCGGGCGCAGACGAACGCCGTGGCTGCGCGCGAACGCGGCCATGGTGGCGAGGTTTCGTTCCATCGCGTCGAGGTCGATGACGAGCGCCGGCGTGTCGATCGACTCGACCGGATCGCCGACGCGCGGCAGCGGCGCGGCAGCGTTCACCGACGCACCTCGATCCGGCGCCCCGTGACGGCGGTCATGTCGCCACCCTCGGCACGGTCGGGCAATCGCCCTCGCTGCCGTCGTCGAGCGGATCGCCGTCGAGGTGCGCGGTGTCGCTCCAGCCGACGAGCGTGAAGCGCTCGCCGGTGAAGATGAGGCGATTGATGCTGGCGTTGCCGAGCTCCCACGAGCGCGGCGCGGCCAGGTCGAGGCCGGAGGCGGCGCGGTAGAGGCAGTCGAGCACGCCGCCGTGGCTGACGACGAGGATCGTCCGGCCGCGCGAGCGCTCGGCGATGCGCGTGACGGCGGCGACCGCACGCGCGCTGAACTCGACGAGGCTCTCGCCGCCTTCGGGCGCGAACGCGGGGTCGTGGCGACGCCAGCGCGCAGCGTCGGCCGGCCAGCGCGCGTCGATGTCGGCGTAGGTGTGGCCCTGGAAGATGCCGAAGCTGCGCTCGCGCAGGCCGGGGTCGGTCGCGATCGGCAGGCCGACGACCGCCGCGATCGCCTTGGCGGTGTCGTGCGCGCGCATGAGGTCGCTCGCGAAGATCGCGTCGATGCCCTCGCCGGCGAGCGCTTCGGCCGCGCGCGACGCCTGCCAGCGCCCGCGCGCGCTGAGCGCGGTGTCGAGCTGGCCCTGCATGCGCATCTCGGCGTTCCACTCCGTCTCGCCGTGGCGGACCGCGACGAGGCGCGTCACCTCTTCGGCGCGAAGCTTCATCCGAGGCGGCGATTGAGGGTGTAGGTCCCCGAGTGCATCGCTTCGGCCAGCACGTGCCGGTCGATCGCCTTGCGCAGCTCGGCCCCGGTGAAGCGCCCGTCGACGGGCGCGCGCTCGACCGACAGCGCGTAGAGCGTGAACACGTAGTGGTGGATCAGCGAGTCGTTCCACGGCGGGTAGGGGCCGTCGTAGCCGAAGTAGTCGCCGGCGAGCGACGAGTTGCCCGAAAACCAGCCGGTGAAGTCGTTGATGCCCTGGCGGGCGCGCTCGAAGCCGGGCACCGTCACGGCCGGGCCGGGCTTGCCGCGCGCCATGAAGCCGTTGCTGAACGCGCCCTCCTCGATCGCGCGCGCCGACACCGGCACGTCGGCGAGCAGCCAGTGGAAGAAGTCGACGCGCGGCAGGTCGGCCGGGATCTCGCGGCCGGCCTGGTTGACGTCGTCGCCCCGGCTCGGCACGTCGAAGTCGTGGCAGATCAGGACGAGCGACTTGGTCGCCGCCGGCAGCTCGCTCCACGCGAGGTGCGGGTTGACGTTGTCCGAGAACGCGGTGCCGTCGGCGCCCTCGAGGCGACCGCACGCATAGCGCGCGGGAATGCGCTCGCCGTTCGGCCAGCTGTCGCTCCAGAGTCTCATGGTGTCCTCGCTGCGGTGGATGTGCCAGGCGGCCCGAGAGTCAGACGCCCCAGACG
>DATIDZ010000130.1:0-7626 GCA_035456045.1 Caldimonas sp. | reverse complement strand
CATCTTCTCTTCCTCGGTGCCGGGCAGGAAGCCGATGTCCTCGCCGACCGGGACGGTGACGCGCGTCACGATGATCTCGGTGTAGCGGCGATCGTCCATCACCTGCGCGAGCCCCGACGCGAGCGACATCAGCGTCTTGCCCGAGCCGGCGGTGCCGGTGAGGGTGATGAAGTCGCACTCCGGGTCCATCAGCAGGTTGAACGCGAAGTTCTGGTCGCGGTTTCGCGCCATCACGCCCCAAATCGAGTTCTTCTGGTGGGTGTAGTCCTTGACGGTGCGCAGGACGGCGGTCTTGCCGGTGATCTCGATCACCTTCGCGTAGAGCGACGAGGCCCCGGGCGCTTCGAGGTAGACGAACTGGTTGATGAGGAGCGAGCCGACGATGTCGCCGCCGATCCGGTAGTAGGTGAGGCCGCCCTGCTGCCAGCTCTCGACCGTCTTCGCGTGCTTGTCCCAGAAGTCGGCGGGAAGCTGCAGCGTGCCGGTGTAGAGCAGGTCGCCGTCGTCGAGCGTCTTGTCGTTGAAGTAGTCCTCGGCGGGCAGGCCGAGCGCACGCGCCTTGATGCGCATGTTGATGTCCTTCGACACCAGCACGACGTCGCGCCTGGGCTGCTGCTCCACCAGCGCCTTGACGACGCCGAGGATCTGGTTGTCGGCCTTGCCCGCGGGCAGCCCTTGCGGCAGGCTCACGTGGATCAGGTCGGTCTGGAAGAAGAGCTTGCCGCCGGCCTCGCGGTGGCCGGTGCGGTTGAGCGAGATCCCTTCCGAGCGGCCGGCCTCGTCGCGCGTCGGCATGTTGGCGGCGAGCGCGTCGAGGTCGCGGCTCACCTGGCGCGCATTGCGCGCGACCTCGGTCATTCCGCGCTTGTGGCCGTCGAGCTCCTCGAGCGTGATCATCGGCAGGTAGATGTCGTGCTCGTCGAAGCGGAACAGCGACGTCGGGTCGTGCATCAGCACGTTGGTGTCGAGCACGAACAGCGTGGCCGGGCCGTTGCCGCGCGGCTTGCGCTGGCGCTCGGCCGGTCGGGCGACGACAGGCCGGGGCGTCGGCGCGGCGACGGCCGGCGCCCGGGCGGCGACGGGCGGCGCCGCGGGCAGCGCGCCTTCGTTCGACAGCTCGAGCAGCGCCGGCGCGACCGGCTCGCCGCCGGGATGGGCGCGTCCGCCGCGGCGCGCGGGGCGAGGCGCGGCCTGCGATTCGAAGTCGGCGCGACTCAGGAAGTCGGCGCGCTTGGCCGGGGGCTTGGGCAGGGGCATCGTGAGCTCGGTGGCGGGGGCGACCCCTCGGAAATGGGCAAACGGCGTGCTGCGAACGGCCGATGCGGCGTCGGCCGGCGCCGACGCGGCCGGCGGCCGAAGCCGCTCAGCCCGTTTTCTTGATGGCCTTGACGGCCTTCAGGACTTCTTCGACGTGGCCGGCGACCGTCAGGCCGCGCCACTCGGCGCGCAGCACACCGGTGCCGTCGATCAGGAAGGTGCTGCGCTCGATGCCCTTCACCTTCTTTCCGTACATGATCTTGTTCTTGACGACGCCGAACATGTGGCAGAGCTTCTCTTCGGTGTCGGCGATCAGCTCGAACGGCAGCTCGAGGTTCTGCTTGAAGCGGTCGTGCGACGCCATGTTGTCGCGCGAGACGCCGAAGAGAACCGCGCCGGCCTTGACGAATTCCTTGTAGTGATCGCGGAACTGCATCGCCTCGGTCGTGCAGCCGGGCGTGTTGTCCTTCGGGTAGAAATACAGCACGACGATCTTGCCGGCGTAGGCCTGCGGTGTGAACTTCACCCCTCCTGTTGCGAGCGCTTCAAATTCCGGGACCGGTTTATTGATTGCAGGCGTCATGAAGCTCTTGTCGCTAAGCCCAGGCGGCGGGCCGAAACCAGGTGACCCCGTCGCGGGGATTAACCCGTGATTATAGGGCTTGCCCTTAGCGCGCCGACCCGTCCGCTGGTCAGCGAACGGCAGGCGCGGCGGTCGTAAACAGCAGTCCGGCGACGACCGAGCGGCCCTCGGCCAGGAGGACGTTGTAGGTGCGGCATGCGGCCGCCGTGTCCATCGTCTCGACGCCGATGCCGGCGTCGATGAGCGGCCGCAACAAGGCCGGCGCCGGGAAGCGCAGGCGCGCGCCGCTGCCGAAGATGACGAGCTCGGGCTTCAGCGCGGCGATGCGCGCGAAGTGATCGGCGGCCAGCGATTCGAACGACCCGGCATGCCAGGGAACCACCGCGCCGCGCCACGGCACGACGACGCTCTCGGTGTGCTCGACGCCGTTGACGACGACGCCGTCCGGGCCATGGCGGGCGATCGCGTTCTGGCCTTCGATGCGGTCGGCGCGCATTTTCATGACGCGATTATCGGAGGTGCCCCCGGCGCTCGTGGAGCGCCCCTGCGCCGCGCGGGAAAGCGCGACCCCTGTGGTCAAATATCGGGTTGCCTTCGGGCCCTCGAATCGCTGGAGCTTTTCGCGTGCAACCTCTCTACAAGTCGACGAAGCTCGCCAACGTCTGCTACGACATCCGCGGCCCCGTCCTCGAGAAGGCGCGCCAGATGGAGGAGGAGGGGCAGCACATCATCAAGCTCAACATCGGCAACATCGCCGCGTTCGGGCTCGAGCCGCCCGACGAGATCGTGCAGGACATGATCAGGAACCTGCCCGACGCGGCCGGCTACACCGACTCAAAGGGCCTGTTCGCGCCGCGCAAGGCGATCGTCCACTACACGCAGCAAAAGCACGTCAAGGGCGTGACGGTCGACGACGTCTTCCTCGGCAACGGCGCCTCGGAGCTCATCACGATGAGCATGAACGCGTTGCTCAACAACGGCGACGAGGTGCTGATCCCGGCACCCGACTACCCGCTGTGGACGGCGTCGGTCGCGCTCTCGGGCGGAACGCCCGTGCACTATCTCTGCGACGAGGCGAACGACTGGCTGCCCGACCTCGACGACATGGCCGCCAAGGTCACGCCGCGCACGCGCGCGGTCGTCGTCATCAATCCGAACAACCCGACCGGCGCGCTCTATCCCGACGAGCTGCTCGAGAAGATCGTCGCGCTGGCGCGCAAGCACGGCCTGATCGTCTTCGCCGACGAGATCTACGACAAGACGCTCTACGACGGCCACACTCACACGTCGATCGCGTCGCTCGCCGACGACGTGCTCTTCCTCACCTTCAACGGCCTGTCGAAGAACTATCGCTCGTGCGGATACCGCGCGGGCTGGATGGTCGTCTCGGGCGAGAAGCGCCACGCCGCCGACTACATCGAGGGACTCGGCATGCTGGCGTCGATGCGCCTGTGCTCGAACACGCCGGGCCAGCTCGCGATCCAGACCGCGCTCGGCGGCTACCAGAGCATCGACGACCTGGTCGCGCCCGGCGGCCGGCTCGCGCGGCAGCGCGATCTCGCCCACTCGCTGCTGACGGCGATCCCGGGCGTCACCTGCGTCAAGCCGAAGGCGGCGCTCTACATGTTCCCGAAGCTCGATCCGGCGATCTACCCGATCGAGGACGACCAGCAGTTCGCCTACGAGCTGCTCGCCGAGCAGAAGGTGCTGATCGTCCAGGGCAGCGGCTTCAACTGGCCGCACCCGGATCACTTCCGCGTCGTCTTCCTGCCGAACTCGGACGACCTGGTCGAGGCGATGGGCCGGATCGCGACGTTCCTCGCGCACTACCGCGCGCGCCACGCGGCGAAGTCGGGCCCGCAGCCGTCCTTCGCATGAAGCCGTTCCAGGTCGGCCTGCTCGGCGCCGGCGTCGTCGGCAGCGGCACCTTCGCGGTCCTGCAGCGCAACCGGGAGGAGATCCGGCGCCGCGCCGGCCGCGAGATCCGCATCTCCCAGGTCGTCGACGTCGATCTGGCGCGCGCCCGGCGCGTCGCCGGCGATTCCGCCGAGGTGGGCAACGACGCGCGCGCGGTGCTCGCACGGCCCGAGATCGACGCGGTGATCGAGCTCATCGGCGGCACGGGGATCGCGCGCACGCTGGTGCTCGAGGCGATCGCTGCGGGCAAGCACGTCGTCACCGCCAACAAGGCGCTGCTGGCGGTGCACGGCACGGAGATCTTCGCCGCCGCGCGCGAGAAGGGCGTCGTCGTCGCGTTCGAGGCGGCGGTGGCCGGCGGCATCCCCATCATCAAGGCGCTGCGCGAAGGGCTCACCGCGAACCGGATCGAATGGATCGCCGGGATCATCAACGGCACGACCAACTTCATCCTCTCTGAGATGCGCGAGAAGCGGATCGACTTCCAGGCCGCGCTCGCCGACGCGCAGCGGCTGGGCTACGCCGAGGCCGACCCGACCTTCGACATCACGGGCGTCGACGCCGCCCACAAGGCGACGATCGTGAGCGCGATCGCGTTCGGCGTTCCGGTGCAGTTCGCCAAGGCGTACGTCGAGGGCATCGTCGACCTGCAGGCGGCCGACATCGCCTACGCCGAGCAGCTCGGCTACCGCATCAAGCTGCTCGCGATCACGAAGCGGCGCGAGGCCGGCGCCGGCCATTCGGGCGGCATCGAGCTGCGCGTCCATCCCACCCTGGTTCCGTCGCGGCGCCTGATCGCCAACGTCGAAGGCGCGATGAACGCGGTGATGGTGCAGGGCGATGCGGTCGGCACCACGCTCTACTACGGCAAGGGCGCGGGCGCGGAGCCGACCGCCTCGGCAGTGATCGCCGACCTGGTCGACATCGCCCGCCTCGCCACGGCCGATCCCGACCACCGGGTCCCGCACCTCGCGTTCCAGCCGGCGGCGATGCAGGACCTCGGCGTCCTGCCGATCGACGACGTCGTCACCGCCTTCTACCTGCGCCTGCAGGTCGCCGACGAGACCGGCGTTCTCGCGCAGATCACGCGCATCCTCGCCGAGCACGGCATCTCGATCGACGCGCTGCTGCAGCGGCCGGGCGCGGCCGGCGTCGGCGAGGCGCGCACCGACGTCATCATCCTCACCCACGACACCGTCGAAGGCCGGATGTCGGCGGCGATCGCCAAGATGCAGGCGCTGCCGACCGTGCTCGCCAAGATCGTCCGCATCCGCAAGGAAGACCTGGCGTGAAATACGTCAGCACGCGCGGCGAAGCGGCGGGACGCGGCTTCGCCGAGATCCTGCTCGAGGGCCTCGCTCCCGACGGCGGCCTGTACGTGCCCGAGCGCTATCCGCACGTCGACGCGGCGACGCTCGCGGCGTGGCGTCGCCTGTCGTATCGCGACCTCGCCTTCGCGGTCATGTCGCTCTTCGTCGACGACATCGCAGCGGCCGACCTGCGCGCGCTGGTGCAGAGGAGCTACCGTGCCGACGTGTTCGGCGGCGACCCGCGCATCGCCCCGCTGCGGGCGCTCGAGCCCGGCGTCTTCGTCCTCGGCCTGTCCAACGGGCCGACGCTGGCGTTCAAGGACGTCGCCATGCAGTTCCTCGGCCACGCCTTCGAGCACGAGCTGGGGCGCCATGGCCGCAGGCTCGCCGTCGTCGGCGCGACCTCGGGAGACACCGGCAGCGCCGCCGAGCACGCGCTCAAGGGCAAGCGCGGCATCGAGGTGTTCATGCTGTCGCCGCTCGGCCGGATGAGCCCGTTCCAGCAGGCGCAGATGTACAGCCTGCAGGACGCCAACATCCACAACATCGCCATCGACGGCGTGTTCGACGACTGCCAGGACCTCGTCAAGGCGGTCTCGGCCGACCTCGACTTCAAGCGCGCGCATTCGATCGGCACGGTCAACTCGATCAACTGGGCGCGCCTGCTCGCGCAGGTCGTCTACTACTTCGCCGGCTTCTTCCAGGCGACCGAGCGTGACGACGAGCTCGTCGACTTCGCGGTGCCGACCGGCAACTTCGGCAACATCTGCGCCGGCCACGTCGCGCGCCAGATGGGCCTGCCGATCCGCCGCCTGGTGCTGGCGACCAACGAGAACGACGTCCTCGACGAGTTCTTCCGCACCGGCGTCTACCGCGTGCGCAGCGCCGCCGAGACGCACGAGACGTCGAGCCCGTCGATGGATATCTCGAAGGCATCGAACTTCGAGCGCTTCGTCTTCGACGCGCTCGGCCGCGACGCGGCGCGCACGCGGGCGCTCTTCGCCGAGGTCGAGAGCCGGCGCGTCTTCGCGCTCGAGGCCGGCGAGGCCGAGCGCATCGGCGCGTTCGGCTTCGTCAGCGGGCGCAGCACGGAGGCCGACCGGCTGGCGACCATCCGCGCCGTGCACGACCGCTTCGGCGAGGTGGTCGACCCGCACACCGCCGACGCGCTCAAGGTCGGCCGCGATCGCGCCACGGCAGGCACGCCGATGATCGTCCTCGAGACGGCGCTGGCGGCGAAGTTCAACGAGACCATCCGCGCCGCGATCGGCAAGGATGCGCCGCGACCCGAGCGACTCGCCGGCCTGGAGGCGCTGCCGCGGCGCTTCACGACGATGCCGGCCGACGTTGCGACGCTGAAGGCCTACATCGACGAGACGCTGAAGGCCCACATCGCCGAAAATCACCGGCGATGAACGCGCCTCCGCCGTCCCGGCCGCCGCTGCTCGCGCTCGACGACGCGATCGAGCGCATCCTGGCGCGCGTCGCCGCGCCGGCCGCTGACCGCGCCGAGATCGTCCCCACGCTCGACGCGCTCGGCCGCGTCCTCGCCGCCGACGTGCGCTCGCAGATCGACGTCCCGCCGGAGGACAACAGCGAGATGGACGGCTATGCGCTGCGCGCAGGGGACGTCGCGACGCCGGGCACCGTGCTGCGCGTCAGCCAGCGGATCGCCGCCGGCAGCGTCGGGTCCCCGCTCGAGCCGGGCACGGCGGCGCGCATCTTCACCGGCGCACAGGTGCCCGCCGGCGCCGATGCGGTCGTGATGCAGGAACAGTGCAGCGCCGTCGACGTCGGCGTCCGGATCGACGCGGCGGTCCGCGTCGGGCAGTCGATCCGGCGTCGCGGCGAAGACGTCGAACGCGGTGCGTGCGTTCTCGCTGCCGGCCTCCGGCTGTCGCCCCAGGCCCTCGGCATGGCGGCCTCGGTGGGCGCGGCGACGCTGACCGTCGCGCGCCGGCCTCGCGTCGCCCTGTTCTCGACCGGCGACGAGCTGGCGATGCCCGGCGAGACGCTCAAGCCGGGCGCGATCTACAACTCGAACCGGTTCACGCTGCGCGGCCTGATCGAAGCGTTCGGCGCCGTCCACGACGACCTCGGCATCGTCCCAGACCGGCTCGACGCGACGCGCGCGGCGCTCAGGCAGGCGGCGCAGAACAACGACCTCATCGTCACGTGCGGCGGTGTCTCGGTCGGCGAGGAGGACCACCTGCGACCCGCGGTCGAGCGGGAAGGGCGCCTCGACCTCTGGCAGATTGCGATGAAGCCGGGCAAGCCGCTCGCCTTCGGCGAGGTCTTTCGCGCCGACGGCTCGTCGGCCTGGTTCATCGGCCTGCCGGGCAACCCGGTGTCGTCGTTCGTCACCTTCCTGCTCGCGGTGAGGCCGGTCCTGCTCCGCCTGCAGGGCGCGAGCGAGCTGGCGCCGCGGCCGATCGCGATGCGCGCCGACTTCGAATGGCCCAAGCCTGACCGGCGCCGCGAGTTCCTGCGCGTTCGCCGCAACGGCGCCAGCGGGCTCGATCTCTTCGGCCACCAGGGCTCGGCGGTGCTGACCTCGAC
>DATIDZ010000129.1:0-5471 GCA_035456045.1 Caldimonas sp. | reverse complement strand
TTGACCCGGCCGTCGAGCATCTCCGGGAAGCCGGTGTGCTCGGCGACCTCGGTCACCGCCAGGCCGGCGCCGGCGAGCAGCTTCGCGGTGCCGCCGGTGGAAAGCAGCTTGACGCCGAGGCCCGCCAGCTCGCGCGCGAGCTCGACGATGCCGGTCTTGTCGGAGACGGAAATCAGCGCCTGCATGGAAGTCCCCTGGTGGCCACGCCGTGGCAGGCGCTCACTTGATCAGCTTGTGCTCGACGAGCTTGCGTCGCAACGTGTTGCGGTTGATGCCGAGCCATTCGGCGGCGCGGCTCTGGTTGCCGCCGGCCTCCTTCATCACGACCTCGAACAGCGGCCGCTCGACGACGCGCAGGATCATCTCGTACATCGCCGTCGGCTCGACGCCGCGCAGGTCCCGGAAGTAGACCTCCAGGCTGTCGCGGACGCACTCCTCGATGTGCTTCTTGTTGGTGGTTGGCATGCGGATCAGTGGAGAGAACAGGCGACGTCGCCCCGCGACCCGTCGGCACGGGGCATGCGCGGCATCGAATCGGCGAGGCGGTCGAACCAGCCGGCGACCGCGCGCGACTGCGCGTCGCACGTCTCGATCGCGTTCATCTCGGCGCGAAACGCCTCGCCGCCGGGCAGCCCTTTCAGCGTCCAGCCGATGTGCTTCCTCGCGCTGCGCACGCCGGCGAACTCGCCGTAGAGGCGGTAGTGGTCGTCGAGGTGCTCGAGCAGCCAGCCCTTGACGTCGGCGACGCGCGGCGGCGCCGCGGCTTCGCCGGTGGCGAGGTGGTGCGCGATGTCGGCGAAGATCCAGGGACGCCCCTGCGCGGCGCGGCCGATCATGATCGCGTCGGCGCCGGTGGCCGCAAAAACCTCGCGCGCCTTCGCGGGCGAATCGATGTCGCCGTTGGCGACGACCGGGATGGCGACGGCGCGCTTGACGGCAGCGACCGTCTCGTACTCGGCCTGGCCCTTGTAGCCCTGCTCGCGCGTGCGGCCGTGGACCGCGATCATGGCGATGCCGGCGTCTTCGGCGGCGCGCGCGATCCTCACCGCGTTCTTCTCGCTCTCGCACCAGCCGGTTCGCATCTTCAGCGTCACCGGCACGTTGTGCGGCGCGCACGCGGCGACCACCGCCTCGACGATCGCGAGCGCGAGCGGCTCGTCCTTCATCAGCGCCGAGCCGGCCCACTGGTTGCAGACCTTCTTGGCCGGGCAGCCCATGTTGATGTCGATGATCTGCGCGCCGCGCGCGACGTTGTACGCCGCCGCCTCCGCCATCATCGGCGCGTCGGTGCCGGCGATCTGCACGGCGATCGGGTCGGTCTCGCCGGCGTGGTCGGCGCGGCGGCTGGTCTTCAGCGTCGCCCACAGATCCTTGCGCGAGGTCACCATCTCGCTCACCGCGTAGCCGGCGCCCAGGCGCTTGCAGAGCTGGCGGAACGGCCGGTCGGTGACGCCCGCCATCGGCGCGGCAAACAGCCGGTTCGCCAGCGTGATGTGGCCGATGCGCATGAGGGGCGGGAATGACTGCTGAAAAACGAGGCAGCAGTATAGCGGCGGGTTTTCGCCGACTTTTCCAGTGCGAACCCCCATCTTTGCGGGCTCGATAATCAATTTGATGGATGCCTGGATCGGCTGGCTCATGACAGCGCTCGCGTTGCCGCAAGTGGGCCTGTCGACGGTGTTCTTCATCGCCTTCATCGCGTCGACGCTGGTGCCGCTCGGCTCGGAGCCGGCCGTGTTCGGACTCGTCAAGCTCAACCCGGAGATGTTCTGGCCGGCGATCGGCGTCGCGACTCTCGGCGCGACGCTCGGCGGCGCGCTGACCTGGTGGATGGGCTACGGCGCCGAGCGCGCCTACGAGCACATGACGCACAAGCACCCCGATGGCCGGGCCCTGCGCTGGCTGCGCCGTTTCGGCCCCAAGGCCTGCCTGCTGTCGTGGCTGCCGATCGTCGGCGATCCGCTGTGCGCCGTCGCCGGCTGGCTGCAGCTGCCGTTCTGGCCTTGCGTCGTCTACATGGCGCTCGGCAAGTTCGCCCGCTATTTCGCGATGACCGCCGCGCTTCTCTGGTTCTTCCCCGGGCAGTACGTGCACTGAGCCGCAATGCAGAAGAGGACGCCGAAGCGTCCTCTTCGTCGGCTCACGCGACGACGATCAGGCGGCCGACTTGCGCGTGGCGCGCTTGGCGGCGGTCTTCTTCGTCGCGGCCTTCGCGCCGGTGCGCGACGCGGTCTTGCGGGCCGCCGACTTGGCGCTGCCCGCGACCTGGGCCGAGAGCGCATCGATGCGCGCCATCAGCGCCTCGACGTCCTTCGACGACGGGACGCCGAGCTTCTTCATCGCCTTGGCCGTGCGCTCCTCGAAGATCGACTCGAGCTTGTCCCACTGCTTGCCGGCCTTCGCGGTCACGTCGTCGGCCATGCTCGACATCTTGTTCGAGACCTCGCCGAACCGCTCTTCGGCCGCGCTTTGCGTCTTCTTCTGCAGCGCCGAGCCTTCCTTGACGAGCGCGTCGAACACCTGGCGGCCTTCGGCCTGCGCCTTCGCGAAGGCGCCCATGCCGGCGAGCCAGATCTGCTGCGCCGATTCCTTGACCGAGCTGGCGAGCGCGCTGTCGAACAGGCCCGCGCCGGATGCGTTCTTCTTGTCGGCCATTGCCTTGAGTTTCTTGACCATGGTGTGGTTCTCCTGAGGGGTTGCGGCTGCACGGCAGCACGGCTTCACTGTAGGCAAAAGCTCTGGAGAGCACACCCTAAGCCGGTCGGCGCGCCGCCGCCAGGCGGCGCCCAGATCGCGGCGCCGGCCCGATCCGTCCGGCGCCAGTCGGGTTTGCCCCGCGCGCCGGGCGCATTCGTCTGAACAAGAATGCGTCAGAACGCGGGCGCGTGGTGCGCACCGCGCGCAGGGAGTTCGGCATGCGCTATTTCGTCACCGGAGCCACGGGCTTCATCGGCAAGCGACTCGTCAGGGCCTTGCTCGCCCGCCGCGGCGCCGTCGTCCACTTCCTGCTCCGCCCCGAGAGCGAGGACAAGGTCGCCGCGCTGCTCGAGTACTGGGGCGAAGCGGCCGGGAGCAAGCGCGTCTTTCCGGTCTACGGCGACCTCACCGCGAAGAAGCTCGGCGTGTCGGCCGATGCGGTCAAGAAGCTGAAGGGCCAGGTCGACCACGTCTATCACCTCGCCGCGGTCTACGACCTCTCGGCCGACGCCGAATCGCAGATCGCGACCAACATCGAAGGCACGCGCGCCGTCGTCGAGTTCGCCAAGGCCATCGACGCCGGCCACCTGCACCACGTCAGCTCGATCGCCGCGGCGGGCCTCTACGAGGGCGTCTTTCGCGAGGACATGTTCGACGAGGCCGAGGGACTCGACCACCCGTACTTCATGACCAAGCACGAGAGCGAGAAGATCGTGCGCACGGAGTCGAAGGTGCCGTGGACGGTGTACCGGCCGGCGCTCGTCGTCGGCGACTCGCAGACCGGCGAGATGGACAAGATCGACGGCCCCTACTACTTCTTCAAGCTGATCCAGCGCATGCGCCAGCTGCTGCCGCCTTGGATGCCGTCGATCGGCCTCGAGGGCGGCCGCATCAACATCGTGCCGGTCGATTTCGTCGTCGCCGCGCTCGACCACATCAGCCATCTGAAGACCAACCTCGACGGGCGGTGCTTCCACCTCGTCGACCCGCTCGGCTACCGCGTCGGCGACGTCCTCGACATCATCAGCAAGGCGGCGCACGCGCCGAAGATGAACCTGTTCATCAATGCGGCGCTGCTCGGCTTCATCCCCAAGAGCGTGAAGAAGGGAATGATGGCGCTGGCCCCCGTCCGGCGGGTCAAGGCGGCGGTGCTCGAGGACCTCGGCCTGCCCGACGACATCCTCACCTTCGTCAACTTCCCGACCCGATACGACTGCCGCGAGGCGACGGCGGCGCTGAAGGGCTCGGGCATCTCCTGCCCGAAGCTCGACGACTACGCGTGGCGGCTCTGGGATTACTGGGAGCGCCACCTCGACCCCGCGCTCGCGATCGACCGTTCGCTGCGCGGCACGGTCGGCGGCAAGGTCGTGCTGGTCACCGGCGGCTCCTCGGGTATCGGCCTGGCGGCGGCGTGCAAGTTCGCCGAGGCGGGCGCCATCACCGTCATCTGCGCGCGCGACGAGGGCAAGCTCGTCGAGGCCCGGCGCGAGATCCTCGAGAAGGCCGGCAAGGACGCCACCGTCCACATCTTCTCGGCAGACATCTCCGACGAGGCGAGCTGCAAGGCGCTCGTCGACTGGCTGAACGAGAAGCACGGCGGCGTCGACTTCCTGATCAACAACGCCGGCCGCTCGATCCGTCGCGCGATCGAGGCGAGCTACGACCGCTTCCACGATTTCGAGCGCACGATGCAGCTCAACTACTTCGGCTGCCTGCGCGTCACGATGGGCTTCCTGCCCGGCATGGTCGCCAAGAAGAAGGGGCACGTCGTCAACATCAGCTCGATCGGCGTGCTGACCAATGCGCCGCGCTTTTCCGCGTACGTGGCCTCCAAGGCGGCGCTCGATGCGTGGACGCGCTGCGCGTCGAGCGAGTACGCCGACATGGGGATCACGTTCACGACGATCAACATGCCGCTCGTGCGCACGCCGATGATCGGCCCGACCAAGATCTACGACAACGTGCCGGTCCTGGCGCCCGAGGAAGCCGCCAACATGATCGCGGAGGCCTGCGTCCACAAGCCGGTGAGGATCGCGACGCGGCTCGGAATCACGGGTGAGCTGATGCACGCGCTCGTGCCGCGGGTGGCGCAGATCGTCATGAACTCGACGTTCAGGATGTTCCCCGACAGCGCGGCCGCCAAGGGCGACAAGGACAAGAAGTACCAGCCGTCGGCCGAGGCGGTGGCGATGGCGCAGATGATGCGCGGCATCCACTTCTGACCCGGCTCGCCCGCGCTGGACGCGCGTCGGCCGGGCGGGGCCCTGAAGCGGCCCGCTACTGCGCCTTGGCGCGCGCCATGACGAGGGCCGGCTCGGCGCGGTACTGCTGCGGGAACATCGCTTTCAGGTTGGCGATCTTCGGCAGGTCGAAGCGGGCGATGTAGCCCGAGTCCGGGTGCAGCGTGAGGTAGTCCTGGTGGTACGCCTCGGCGGCGTAGAACGCGGTCAGCGGGACGACCTGCGTCACGATCTTCTTCGGGAAGATCTTGGCGGCATCGAGCTGGGCGATGTACTTCTCGGTCGTCGCCTTCTGCGCCGCGTCGGCGTAGAAGACCGCCGAGCGGTACTGCGGGCCGACATCGGGATGCTGCCGGTTCAGCTGCGTCGGGTCGTGCGCGACCGAGAAATAGATCTGCAGCAGCGTGCCGTAGCTCACCTTCTTCGGGTCGTAGGTGATTTTCACCGACTCGGCGTGGCCGGTGAGGCCGCTGCCGACGAGCTCGTACACGGCCGTCTTCTCGGCGCCGCCCGAATAGCCGGACACCGCCTGAA
>DATIDZ010000128.1:0-9016 GCA_035456045.1 Caldimonas sp. | reverse complement strand
TCGACTGGTGGTCGATCGCGCGGTAGGTCACCTTGCCGAGCGGCGACATGAAGCTGAGGCCGCTGAACGCGGCGATCAGCTTCTCGGTGTCGGTCGACTTCGCCTTCTTGATCCCCTCGGCGATCGAGACGATCGTCGAGTAGCCGACCACCGAGCCGAGCTTCGGGTACTCGTTGTACTTCCTGAAGTAGGCGAGGAAGAACTTCTTGTGCTCGTCGGTCTGGATCCCGTAGTACGGGTAGCCGGTGACGATCCAGCCGACCGGCGCTTCCTCGCGCAGCGGCTCGATGTACTCGGGCTCGCCGGTCAGCAGGCTCACCACCGGACGGTCCTTGAACAGCCCGCGCGTGTTGCCCTCGCGGACGAACTTCGAGAGGTCGGCGCCGAAGAGGACGTTGAAGATCGCGTCGGGCTTCGCGTCCGAGAGCGCCTGCACGACCGCGCCGGCCTCGATGCGGCCGAGCGGCGTCGCCTGGTCGGGCAGGAACTCGACGTCGGGCTGGAGCTTCTTCAGCATCGACTTGAACGTCGCTGCCGCCGACTGGCCGTACTCGTAGTTCGGATAGACCACGACCCACTTCTTCTTCTGCAGCTTGGCCGCCTCGGGCACCAGCATCGCCGACTGCATGTAGGTGTTGGGGCGCAGGCGGAAGGTGTAGCGGTTGCCGTTCTGCCAGGTGATCTTGTCGGTGAGCGGCTCGGCGGCGAGGAAGAACACCTTCTTCTGCTTGGCGAAGTCGGTGACCGCGAGGCCGGTGTTCGACAGGAACGTTCCGGCGATGAGCGCGACGCCCTCGCGCGAGACCAGCTCCTCGGCGACGCGGACCGCGTCGCCCGGGCTGCCGTTGTCGTCGCGCGAGATCACCTGCAGCTTCTTGCCGAGCACGCCGCCGGCGGCGTTGACCTCCTCGACGGCGAGCTCCCAGCCCTTCTTGTACGGGTCGAGGAACGCGGGCTGCGCCTTGTAGCTGTTGATCTCGCCGATCTTGATCGTGTCCTGCGCGCTCGCCGGGATGGCGGCGCCGAGAAGGACGCCGAGCGATGCGAGGAAGGCGATGGGCTTCAGCATGGAATCTCCTGGAGGGAAGAACGGGAGGCGCGGCGAAGTGGCACGATCTCGGCTCGCAGCGGAGGACGGCGATGGACGGACCGAGTTTCAGCGAATTCGAGGCGACGGCGCGGCGCGAGGGCTACGACGAGGTCGTGCCGCGCGACTGGCCCGCCGGCGCCGTTCTCGACACGCACGAGCATCCCTTCGCGGTCAAGGCGCTCGTGGTCGCCGGCGAGATGTGGCTCACCGAAGGCGACACCACGCGCCACCTGCAGCCCGGCGACACCTTCGAGCTCGCCGCCGCCGCGCCGCACGCCGAGCGCTACGGCGCCGCGGGCGCCACCTACTGGGCGGCCCGGCGACACGCGCGGCGCTGACGCAATCCGGGTCATCGAACGCGGCTCAGGCGGCGACGATGTCGCTCGACTGGATCCGCTTGACGCCGGCCTTGGTCATCTTGTCCCACGCCGCCTTGAGCGAGCCGTTGAGGTCGATGCCGCGCGACGCGTCCTCGATGACGTAGGCCTTGAAGCCTGCCTTCCTGGCGTCGAGCGCGGTCCAGGCGACGCAGAAGTCGGTGGCCAGGCCGCACACGTAGACGGTGTCGACGCCGTGCGCCTTGAGGTACGCCGCGAGGCCGGTCGAGGTCTTGCCGTCGGCCTCCATGAACGCCGAGTAGCTGTCGGTGCCCTGGTGGTAGCCCTTGCGGATGATGAGCTGCGCCTTCGGCAGCGCCAGGTCCTTGTACAGCGCCGCATCGGCCGAGCCCTGGACGCAGTGGTCGGGCCAGAGCACCTGCGTGCCGTAGGCGAGCTTGGTCGTCTCGAACGGCTTCTTGCCGCTGTGCGCCGACGCGAAAGAGATGTGCCCGGCCGTGTGCCAGTCCTGCGTCACGACGACGTTCTCGAATGCGCTCGAGAGCTTGTTGATGACCGGCACGACGGCCTCGCCGTCCTTGACCGGCAGCGTGCCGCCGGTGACGAAGCAGTTCTGCACGTCGACGACGAGCAGCGCGCTCTTGGCATCCGGCTTGATGCTCGCCGCCGCGAACGCGCGCGGCGCGCCGGCGAGGCCGAGCAGGCCGGCGGCGCCGGCGAGGCGAACGAAATCCCTGCGTTGCATGTTGCTCATCGCGAACCTCCTGAGTGGTTGGATCCCTGGTCTTGCCTGATGCATCGATCGTGCCGAGCTGGCCATGAGCCTGCCCGGGCGACCCTAGCGCTGCCCATCGAACTTCGCAATCTCGTTCGCCCGCAGTCCGCCGACCCGCTCGTGCGGCCGGGGTCCCGTCGTCATGGCGATCACCAGCAGCATCTCGTCCGGTCGTGGTGAATCGGCGACGCGCACCTCGATCGAATCGAAATGGCTGCGCACGTAGGCGGCGACGCGGTGATGGATCGGCACGTCGATCGATGCGCCGGCCGGGCCGATCTTGGTCGTCGACGGCACGATCGCGTGCGAGCCCTCGAGCAGGTCGCGCATGCCGTAGCCGCCGGGGACGTGCCACAGCGCGCCGTGCTCGAGCTCGCCGGCCAGGCCGATGAGCGCGCCCTTGCCGTAGGCCTCGATCCGCGCCGCGCCGCCGAGCGCCTCGACCAGGCGCGCCGCCATCTCGCGCCCGAGCGGCTTGAGCGCTTCCATCATCGGCTGGATGTCGGCGACGTAGCGGCCGGCGTACGGATTCCTCAGCACGGCGGCGAGGCTGCCGCGGCGCAGCGGCTGCGCGAGGCGCGGGCCGTTGTCGTGCCAGACGTCCTCGACGGCGCAGACGAGCTTGCGGACGTCGATGGCGGGAGCGGCGGCGCTGGCGGGATAGAGCATGCGGATCCTTCGATGGAGTCAGCAGACCGCCACGACCGGCTCGTGGCGAAGGCGAGGGGCGAGCGCCGTCGATTCGGCGAGCGCGGCGTCGCGACCCGGTTCGCTGCCGACGGTGCCGACGACGCGCCAGCGGCCTTGCAGCGAGATCACGGTGCCGATGATGCGCCCGGCGTCGATCTGCGTGCGCGCCTCCGCGGCGCCGCGCGCCAGCGCGAGGTCGACGAGCGCGCGGTCCAGCGGCGGCACGGCGCGAACGACCAGTCGGTCGCCGAGGTCGCTGTCGTCGCGGATCGCCGATGCCGGCGCGCGGACGATGCCGGCGGCATCGACGTCGACCGCGTTGGCGACGATGGTCGCCGCCGCGTCGGCGCGCGAGGCGGTCGTCGCGAGCACGGTGACGCTGTCGGCGATGCCGAGCGAGAAGCTGCGGCCGCGCCAGCCCGAGGTGGCGACGCCGCGGACGGGCGACGACGCGGCGATCGCGAAGCGGCCGTCGAGCGCTGCGCCGACGACGCCGCGGCGCGGATCGGCGCAGACGCCGACCTCGAACGACGTGCCCGGCGTCAGCCGCAGCGCGATGTCGCCGCCGTTGTTGACGGAGGCGCGAGCGATGCGCGGGTCGTCGAAGGCCTCGAGCAGCTCCTCGGCGACGCTGCCGGCGACGGCGGCCATCGCGGTGATGAAGCGACCGTGTTCTCCGTGCGGGCGGCACGCGTCGACCATCCGCCGCGCGACCCGCCCGCGCGGCACCGCGAACGCGCCCGACAAGTCGGCGCGCAGCAGCGGCAGCTCGTCGACGAGCTCGTCGAGCAGCGTCCGGAAGCGCGCCCACGCGGACTCGATCGCCGCGTCGACGGCGCCGGCGTGGCCCTCGGCCGAGACGATGCAGTCGATCGGGCCGTGCTGGAAATGCCAGCGATCGGCGTCGAGCCGGCGGCGCGCCGCGCCCGGGGTCGCGCGCTCGCTCATCGCTCGGCCCCGACCGGGGGGCGCAGCGGCCACGGCACGCCCGCCTCGGCGCCGACGACGCGCCAGCCGCCGGCGGCGATCACGTCGTCGAGGCGGCGCACGCGATCGACGTGGCCGCCGAGCGCGCGGTAGTCGGCCAGGCGCATCGTGAACTCGATCGGCGAGACGATCGCCGGCGTCGGCACCGAGCCGAAGCTGTTGGCCGGCATCCTGGCGACGTCGACCATCACCGTGATGCCGCCGCCCGGCCACACGTACACCGGCGCGCCGCCGCAGGTGACGTTGACGAGGAGCGACTTGATCGACCGCGTCAGCGCGACCGGGTTCTCGGTGACGCCGGCGCGCAGCGACCCGCCGGCGCCGGCGACGTAGAGCACCGAGCAGAGCGACGGCTCGCAGTTCTCGCCGATGCGCTCGACGACGCGTCGCACCGCGGCCGGCATCTCCGCCGGGCGCGGCACGAGGCCCTCGTCGAGGACGAACCACGCCGAGTCCTCGCCGGTGGTCGAGACCATGAGCAGGCGCAGCCCCGGCCGCGCGCCATGCTTCGCATCCCACGAATCGACGATCGAGAGCGGATCGGTGATGTCGGTGCCGCCCCAGCCGGAGCCCGGATTGGCGACCTGGAAATAGCGGCCCGGCGTCGACTTCCGGCCGCGCACCTGGATCCCGCTCGGCGCCATGTCGAGGAACTTGCCGGCCTGGTGCTCGGACAGCACGCCGGTGATGTGGTCGTCGACGACGACGACCTCGTCGACGTGGCCGAACCACTGCTGCGCGAAGATGCCGATCGTCGCCGAGCCGCAGCCGACGCGCATCCGCTGCTCCTCGACGCCGTCGACGATCGGCGCCTTGTCCGCCTGCACGACGACGCGCGCGCCGCCTTCGATCTCGAGCTCCACCGCCTGCTTGTTGCCGAGCGCCATCATCATCTCGCAGGCGACGCGCCCTTCCTTCTTCGAGCCGCCCGTCAGGTGGTGCACGCCGCCCAAGGCGAGGAACTGCGAGCCGTACTCGATCGTGCTGACATGGCCGACCGCCTCGCCGCGGTGGCGCACCGTCGCCTGCTCGGGGCCGAGGTAGCGGTCGGTGTCGATCTTCGCCTTGAAGCTGCAGTAGCTGAAGATGCCTTCGGTGACGACGGTGACGAGGTCGACGCCCTCGTGCCGCGACGACACGATGAACGGTGCCGGCTTGTAGTCCGGGTAGGTCGTCCCCGAGCCGACGCCGGAGACGAAGACCGGCGCGTCGGCGTGGCCGCCGTCGAGGAGCGAGCCGTCCCAGCCGTCGCCCTGCGCCGCCTGCCAGGCGACGAGATCGACGCCGGGCCGGGCGACGAGGTGAAGCGAGTCGAGGCGCGTCAGCTTGCCGTCGACGTTGCCGTAGCGGTCGCACGCGCCGAGCTTGCCCGGGCTGATCTGGCAGAGCACCGGGCACGCTTCGCAGCGCACCTTGTCGGCGGCCATCTTCTCGGGCGCGCGCGAGTGCTCGAGGACGACGGCCTGCCCGTCCGAGCGGGCCGCGAAGCCGCCTTGCGGCTGCGGCGCTGCTTCGCTTCGTCCAGGCGGACCGCTCATGGCCTGTCGTCGTGAGCGGCACGGAGGATCTCGGCCCGGAGCCGGCTCGGCGTCACGGGCACTTCGTGCATGCGCACGCCGGTCGCGGCGTGGATCGCGTTGAGGATCGCCGGCGCGGTCGCGACGAGCGCCGGCTCGCCCACGCCTTTCGCGCCCCAAGGCCCGAGCGGCTCCGGATCCTCGATCAGGTGCACGGTGATCGGCGGCACGTCGCCGACCGTCGGGATGAGGTAGTCGTGCAGGTTGTCGGTACGGCCGTTGACGTACTCCTCCATCAGCGCCATGCCGATCCCCTGCGCGATGCCGCCGTGGATCTGCCCCTCGACCTGGGTCGGATTGATGGCGCGGCCGACGTCGTGCGCGGCGTGGATGTGCAGCAGTGTGACGGTGCCGAGCTCGACGTCGACCTCGACCTCGGCGATCTGCGCCGCGAAGGCGTAGGTCGCGTACGGCACGCCCTGGCCGTCGGCGTCGAGCGGCACCGTCGGCGGATTGAAGTGGCCGGTGCCGACGAAGAGGTCGAGCCCCGACGCGGCGCCGACGCTGGCGGGGCGTGCGGCCGACGCGGCCAGGCCGCGCAGATCGAGCTCGCGTTCCTCGCCGCGAAAGCGGCCCACCAGTCGGTCGCCGTCGAGCGCGAGCGTGACGCCGGCATCGACGCGATCGGCGAAGCCGAGCCGCTCGATCAGCTGCCGGCGCAGGTCGGTGCCCGCCCCCTTGGCGGCGTTGCCGGAGACGAAGGTCTGGCGCGATGCCGACGACTTGCCGGCATCGGCGGTCAGGTCGGTGTCGCCCATCACCTGCTCGACGCAGGCGAGCGGCAGGCCGACCGCGTCGGCGAACATCTGCGGCATGATCGTCGCGGTCCCCTGGCCGATCTCCTGCGCGCCGTTGTACAGGAAGAGATGGGCGCCGCGCTCGGCGCTCCAGCGCAGCGCGCCGCGCATCGTCGACGGATTCGCGATCACCGTGTTGCCGATGCCGTACCACATGCAGGCGATGCCGGCGCCGCGGCGGCGCGGCGAGCGGTCGGCCGCCGCGCGTGCGTTGAAGTCGCGCGCCGCCTGCGTCGCCGTCGCCCACGCGGGCCGCAGCGCATCGAGGCAGGCGCGCAGGCCGACGCTCGCGGCGAGCGTCTGCCCGGTCGCCGTCGTGTCGCCGGCGACCAGCGCGTTGCGATGGCGGAACTCGAGCGCGTCGGCGCCGGTGCTCGCGGCGAGCTCGTCGATCAGGAGCTCGCCGAGCAGCGTCGACTGCGGCACGCCGAAGCCGCGGAAGGCGCCCGCGACGCTGTTGTGCGTCAGCACCGCGCGGGTCAGCGCGCGCACGCTGGCAATGCGGTACGGACCGCTGGCGTGGATCGGCACGCGGTTGGCGACGGTCGGGCCCCACGAGGAATACGCGCCGGTGTTGAAGTCGCCGGCGAAATCGAAGGCGACGAGTCGCCCTTCGGCATCGCACGCCGCGCTCGCCTGCATCGTCGCGGGATGGCGCTTGGTGCTCGACTGCATCGACTCGGGACGTTCGTAGACGAGGCGCACCGCGCGGCCGAGCTTCCAGGCGGCCACCGCGACGAGCGGCTGCACCGAGAGGTCGAGCTTGCCGCCGAAGCCGCCGCCGATCGCCGACGGCACGATGTGCACCTGCTCCGGCGCGATCTGCAGCACGCTCGCGATCTCGTCGCGGTCCATGTAGGGCGTCTGCGTGCACGCGAAGACGCGGACGCGCCGCAGCGGCGCGCCGCTCGCATCGACGGCGTCGACGATCTCCGCGTAGCCCGCCTCGGGCTCGAGGTACGCATGCTCGACGTGGCGCGTCTCGAAGCTCGCGCTCGCGCGAAGCGCCGCGGCGGCGAGCGCCGCGTCGACGTCGCCGCGGACGACCCGGCCGCGGCAGAGCACGTTGTCGGGGTAGCGCGCGTGCATCGCCGTGCCGCTGGCCGCGGCGGCGAGCGCGTCGGCGCTCGCCTCGGGCGACGGCAGCGGCGTGTAGCGGATCGGCATGTCGGCCTCGTCGATCGCGGCGAGCGTCGCCTCGTCGCCGGCGAGCGCGAGGACGGCCTCGCCGCGGAAGCGCACGACGCCGTCGGCGAGCACCGGCTGATCGCGCAGGTCGGGGAAGATCGCGAACGCGTTGTTCGGCACGTCGGCGGCGCTGACGACGTCGACGATGCCCGGCCAGCGTGCGCGCAGCCCGGCGAGGTCGCCGACCTCGAAGCGCGCGTGCGCATGAGGCGAGCGGATGACGCGCAGGGCCAGCATCGGCTCGGCGGAGAGCGGCCGTGCGTCGGCGCCGAAGCGCTCGCGGCCGGTGACCTTGGCCGGCGCGTCGAGACGGGCGGCGCGCGAGCCGACCGCCTGTCCGGCGCGAGCCGCCGGCACGTCGACGACCTCGCCCGCCGCGACGGCGAGCACCGCCTCGACGATCTTGCGGTAGCCGGTGCAGCGGCAGAGGACGCCGGCGAGCGCATCGCGCACCTCGCCCTCGCTCGGGCGAGGGTTGGCGCGCAGCAGCGCCTCGGCGCTCATCAGCATGCCCGGCGTGCAGATGCCGCACTGCGCGGCGCCGTGGGCGACGAACGCGCGCTGCAGCGTCGACAGCGTGCCGTCCGCGCCGGCCAACCCCTCGACCGTCGTCACGGCACGGCCGTCGCACTGGCCGAGGCCGACGATGCAAGAGCAGACCTGCTCGCCGTCGAGCAGCACGGTGCACGCGCCGCAGTCGCCGGCATGGCAGCCGATCTTGGTGCCGGTGAGGCCGAGCTCGTCGCGCAAGGCGTCGGCGAGGCGGCGGCCCGGATCGCCGGCGAGCTCGCACCGCCGGCCGTTGATGTCGACACGGACGACCTGGATCGCCGGCAGGTCGCGCGCGGTCATCGGCGGGACTCCGCGCTGCGCACGCCGGCGCCGCGCCGTGCAGGCGGCCGCGCGCTCATGGCGCCCGGACCTCGCGCAGCGCGCGGCGGACGAGCGTGGCGGTCGCGTCGCGGCGGTAGGCGGCGCTGCCGCGCAGGTCGTCGATCGGCGTCAGGGGCGCGAGGTCGTCGCGCTCGAGCGCGCCGGCGAGATCGACGCCGGGGCCGAGGCCGACCAGGCGCGTTTCGAGCGCCGGCAGGCGCCGGGCCACCGCCGAGCAGCTGCCGACCGCGACGCCCGCCTCGACGATCGCGCCGTCGGCATCGACGTCGGCGACGACCGCGACGGTGCTGATCGAGATGGTGAGGTAGCGCCGACCGCCGAGCTTGGCGAACGCCGAGCGCGCCCGCGGCGATCGCGCCGGGATCCGCACCGCGACGACGAGCTCGTCGGCGGCGCGCGCGGTGCGACGGTTGCCGAGCACGAACTCGGCGAGCGGCAGCTCGCGCTCGCCGCGCTCGCTCTGCAGGACGACGCGCGCGCCGAGGGCGAGCAGCACGGGCGTGCCGTCGGCCGCCGGCGAGGCGTTGCACAGGTTGCCGGCGACCGTGCCGGCGTTCTGGATCTGGACGCCGCCGACTTCGCGCGCCGCCGCCCGGAGCGCGTCGAAGAGCGGCGGCAGCTCGGCGCTGACGACGTCGGTCCACGTCGTCGTCGCGCCGATCGTCCAGCCGCGCTCGTCG
>DATIDZ010000127.1:0-6837 GCA_035456045.1 Caldimonas sp. | reverse complement strand
CTCGAGGCCGAGGAACAGCGTCGCGAAGCTGTCGGCGGACTGGAGCAGGCACACGCCGTACAGAGACGACAGCAGCAGCGCGGGAAACTCGCCGCCGGCGAACTCGTCGCGCGCGATGAGCAGCACCGGCAGCGCGAACGCGAGCACCATCGCCTTGACGAGCAGGGTCGTCGGCGTGACCGAGAACTGGCCCGCGAAGGGCGCCGCGGCGTAGCCTGCCAGCGCCAGGTCGGCGGCAGCGACGGCAGCGGCGGCGACGCAGACCACCGCGACGGCGAGGGCGCCACGGCGCGCGTGGCCGACGATCTCGAGGGCGATGACGACGACGATGCCGAGCAGCAGGAGATGCTCCGGCAGCATCGCGGTGAGGACGAGGTCGGTGTTCATGGTGTCTTGGCGACGAGTCGCGGCGTGGCGACCAGCGCGCGGTAGCTCTTGGCCGCCAGCTCGGTCTTCTGCATCGGCCCGTCGGGGAAGAGGCCGAGCGCGAACACGGCAGCGACGATCAGGCCGAGGATCGCCTTCTCGCGCCGGCCGAGGTCGAGCAGGGGCTGGTGCGGCGCGTGCGCCTGGCCGTAGAGGAAGCCGAGCGCGAAGCGCAGCATGTAGAGCGCGCCGAGCACGACGCCGGCGACGGCGACGGCGGCGAGCGCGAGCGGCAGGTCGTTGCCGGCGACGTGCAGCGGCCACGCCGCCTTGAACGCACCGAGGAGGACGAGGAACTCGCCCGTGAACCCGCTCGTCGTCGGCAGTCCGACCGAGGCGAGCGTCAGGATCATGAAGAACACCGAGTACACCGGCAGCAGCTTCGCCAGGCCGCCGTACGCCTTCAGCTCGCGCGTGTGGCAGCGCTCGTAGATCATTCCGACCATCAGGAACAGGCCGCCGGCGACGAGGCCGTGGCTGACCATCTGGATCACCGCCCCCTGGATGCCGATGAGCTCGAGGCTCAGCAGGCCCAGCATGACGTAGCCGAGGTGGCTGATCGACGAGTAGGCGATGATCTTCTTGATGTCGTCCTGCACGAGCGCGAGGCAGGCCCCGTAGACGATGCTCAGCACCGCGAGCGCCATGAGCACCGGCGTGTAGAGCTGGGTCGCGTCGGGAAAGAGCGGGAAGCCGAGCTTCATGAAGCCGTAGGTGCCCATCTTCAGCATCACGCCGGCCAGGATCACCGAGCCGGCGGTCGGCGCCTCGACGTGAGCGTCGGGAAGCCACGTGTGCAGCGGCGCCATCGGCACCTTGATCGCGAAGCTGAGCGCGAACGCGGCGAGCAGGATGGACTGGACGTCGAGCGGCAGCCGCGTCTGCATCAGGTCGGCGAACGCGAAGGACGTGATGCCGGTCGTCTTGTGCAGCGACCAGACGAGGTAGATCACCGCGGCGAGCATGAGGATGCTGCCGAACGCGGTGTAGAGGACGAACTTGATCGTCGCGTAGATGCGCCGGTCGCCGCCCCAGATCCCGATCAGCAGGAACATCGGGATCAGCATCGTCTCCCAGAAGACGTAGAACAGGAACAGGTCCTGGGCGAGGAAGGTGCCCATCATCGCGAACTGGACCAGGAAGACCATCGCGTAGAAGAGCTTGATGTCCTTGGCGATCGCGGTGAACGCGCCGGCGACGACGAGCGGGCCGAGGAACGCCGTCATCATCACGAGCAGGATGTTGTAGCCGTCGAGGCCGATCTGGTACGACACGCCCCAGGCGGCGATCCACGGCAGCCGCGTCTCGAACTGCAGGCCGGCGACGGTGCTGTCGAAGCGGCCGTAGAGCCAGGCGGTGAGCGCGAGCTGGACGACCATCACCGCGAGCGACACGCCGCGCACGAGCGCGCCGCTCTCGCGCGGCACGACGACGAGCAGGGCCGCGCCGATCAGCGGCAGGAACAGCACGAGGTTGAGGATGCCGGCGTCAGACATGGCGCAGGCTCCAGATCAGCGCCCCGGCGATGCCGACGAGGACGAGCCACGCATACAGGTGGAGGCTCCCGGTCTGCACGCGGCCGAGCAGCCGGCCGGTGCCGCGGCCTAGCGCGGCCATGCCGTTGAGCGTGCCGTCGAGCAGGGCGCGGTCGCCCAGGCGCAGGAAGATCCGGTCCGAGATCCAGACCAGCGGCCGGCCGATGACGCGCTCGTAGAGCTCGTCGATGAAGTACTTGCCCGACAGCACCCGGTGCACGCCGGAGAAGCGCGCGCGCAGTCGCTCGGCGCGCTCGGGCGGGCCGCCGAAGAGGAACGCCGCGGCGCCGAGGCCGGCGAGGGCGAGCACGACCGACACCACGAGCAGCGGCGTCTCGAAGTGATGGAGCGCCTCGTCGACCGCCGGCAGGGCGAGCTGCGGCTCGAGGAAGTGCGGCACGGCGATGAAGCCGCCGATCGCCGAGAGCAGCGCCAGCAGCGCGAGCACGCCGGTCATCGACCACGGCGACTCGTGCACGTGGTGCTCGACCTCGGCGCTCATGCGCGAGCGGCCGAGGAACGTCAGCCAGAGCAGGCGGAACATGTAGAACGCGGTCATCAGCGCGGTCGCGGCGGCGACGCCCCAGAGCAGCGGCGAGCCGCCGCGCGCGCTGGCGAACGCGTACCAGAGGATCTCGTCCTTCGAGAAGAAGCCTGCCAGCGGCGGGATCCCGGCGATCGCAGCCGTCGCGATCGCGAAAGTCCAGAACGTCAGCGGAATCCTGCGTGCCAGGCCGCCCATCTTGCGAACGTCCTGCTCGCCGCCGAGCGCGTGGATCACGCTGCCCGCGCCGAGGAAGAGGCACGCCTTGAAGAACGCGTGGGTGACGACGTGGAAGATCGCCACGCCGTAGGCGCCGACGCCGAGCGCGAGGAACATGAAACCGAGCTGCGAGACGGTCGAGTAGGCGAGCACCTTCTTGATGTCGGTCTGCACCAGCGCGATGGTCGCGGCGAAGAAGGCCGTCGTCACGCCGACGACGGCGATCACCTGCGACGCCTCCGGCGCGTGCAGGTACACGCCCGACATGCGGGCGACGAGGTACACGCCGGCGGTGACCATGGTCGCGGCGTGGATCAGCGCGGAGACCGGCGTCGGCCCGGCCATCGCGTCGGGGAGCCAGACGTGGAGCGGGATCTGCGCCGACTTGCCGGTCGCGCCGATGAAGAGGAGCAGGCCGACCAGGCTCGCGGAGACCGCGGGAAGCGTCGCGCCGCCGAACGCAGCGTTGATGCGGTCCATGTCGAGCGTGCCGAAGGCCTGGTAGAGCAGGAACATGCCGAGCAGGAAGCCGGCGTCGCCGATGCGATTGGTGATGAACGCCTTCTTGCCGGCGCGCGCGTTGGCGAGGTCGTCGAACCAGAAGCCGATCAGCAGGTACGACGCGAGGCCGACACCCTCCCAGCCGACGAAGAGCACGAGCAGCGACCGTCCGAGGACGAGCAGCAGCATGAAGAAGAGGAACAGGTTCAGGTACGCGAAGAAGCGCCCGAAGCCGGGGTCGTCCTTCATGTAGCCGACCGAATAGACGTGGATCACGGAGCCGACGCCCGTCACGACGAGCGCCATCACCGCGGTCAGCCGGTCGAAGTAGAAGCCGATCTCGAAGCGGCCCTCGCCGATCTGCGCCCAGCGGTACGCGGTCTCGACCAGCGGCGCGTAGCCGCCGGCCTGCAGCGTGAAGCAGGCGACGAGGACCAGGACGAACGAGACGACCGGCAGTCCGCAGCCGACGACGGTCACGAACGGATTGCCGACGCGGTTGCCGCCGAGGCGCGTCGCCAGGACGCCGTTCAGGAGGAAGCCGAGCAGCGGCAGGAGGACGATGGTGGTCAGGATCATGGCGGCCTGCGCTAGCCCTTGAGCTCGTTGTAGGCACCGAGGTCGAGCGTTCGCTTGTCGCGGACGAGCAGGAGCACGATCGGGATGGCGAGCGCGATCTCGACCGTCGCGACGACGAAGACGAGGAAGACGAGCACCGCGCCGACCGTCGTCGCCGTCTGCTGCGCGAAGGTGACGAGGCTGAGGTTGACGCCGTTCAGCATCAGCTCCATGCACATCAGCATGACGAGCACGTTGCGGCGCACGATGACACCGACCAGGCCGAGCGAGAAGAGCGCGACGGCGACGCCGATCAGCAGCTGGGTCCTATCCACGGCTCGTCCTCTTTCCGATGCCGATCACCGCCAGCGCGGCGACGACGGCGGCGACGAGCAGCACCGAGGTCAGCTCGAACAGCAGCCAGTAGTCGTTGAGGAAGGAGACCGAGAAGCCGGCGATGCCGTACGACGTCTGGCCGAGCTCGCCGACCGGCGAAGGCAGCGGCCGCCAGACGCTGACGACGATGGCGCCGAGCAGCACCAGGAGGCCGGCGACGCCGGGAACGAGGAGCCTGGAGTAGCGCCGGGTCGTCGCCTCGCGCATCTCGAGCAGCATGATCGCGTAGACCATGAAGACCATCACCGCGCCCACGTAGATCAGCACCTGGAACGCGGCGATGAAGTGCACGCCGAGCAGGCCGTAGATCGCGCCGAGCAGCATCATGGTCGTGATGAGCGCGATCGCGACGCGCATCGGCTCGCGCAGCACGACCATCAGCGCGGCGCCGGCGACCGCGCCGGCGGCGCAGAGCAGGAGCAGTAGGGTGTCCGCCATCTGCAGCAGGCCTTCGATCATCGCGGCCCCCCGGAAACGGTCGCCGCGGGTGCCGGCGGATACGGCTTGGCGACGTCGGACTGGGGCTGCCACGAGAGGAGCTCCTCGAGGCCGAGCCACATGTCGTGGCGGTCGCCCGACGGCAGCGACGGCACTTCCTTGGCCATCCGGATCGCGTCCTCGGGGCACGCCTCGACGCAGAGGCCGCAGAAGATGCAGCGCGAGTAGTCGATCTCGAAGCGGATCGGGAACTTCGGATGGGCCGCGTCGTTCGGGTCGAACCCGGCCTCGATCTCGATCACCTTGGCCGGGCACACCGTCGCGCACATGTTGCAGGCGACGCACTGGGGCGTCCCGTCGGGCCGCTGCGTCAGCACGTGCTTGCCGCGGTTGATCGGCGAGTAGTCGGCGCGCGTCTCTTCCGGGTAGTAGGTCGTCAGCGCGCCTTTCCTGCCCGTCATCCAGCGCCCCATGTTGCGCAGGAAGACGCCGCTCGTGATCGCCAGCCCGCGCACGATCTCGGGCAGGTAGGCGCGCTCCCACAGCGTGAGCGTCGGCTCGTTCCAGTAGCGCTTGCGCGGGTAGGCGACCTTCACATCGGCCTCGGCGTGTGCGACCACAGCAGGACGGCCGTGATGGTGAGGTTGACGAGCGCGATCGGCAGCATGAACTTCCACGCGAAGGCCAGCAGCTGGTCGTAGCGGAAGCGCGGCAGCGACCAGCGAATGAGAATCTGGAAGCTGCAGACCAGCATCACCTTGACGAGGAACGTGACGAGCTGGATCGCGACGACGGCGCCGTGGCTGAGCGCGACCGTCGTTCCGCCGGGGAAGGCGAACCCGGCGTCGTCCATGTACGGCAGGTTGTAGCCGCCGAGGAAGAGCGTCGTGAACAGCGCGCCGATGATCGCGATCTCGATGAACTCGGCGAACATGAACAGGCCCATCTTCATCGACGTGTACTCGGTGTAGTAGCCGGCGATGAGCTCCGACTCGGCCTCGGGCAGGTCGAACGGGATGCGCTTGTTCTCGGCGATCGCCGCGGTGAGGAATAGGATCGCGCCGAGCGGCTGGTAGACGATGCCCCACGCCGGCAGCACGCCCAGGACGGTGCCCGACTGGTGCCGCACGATCGCGCCGAGGTCGATCGTGCCGAAGGTCATGATCAGCCCGAGCACCGTGAGGCCGATGACCAGCTCGTACGAGATCATCTGCGAGCCGGCGCGCAGGCCGCCGAGCAGCGAGAACTTGTTGGCCGACGACCAGCCGGCGAGCATCGCGCCGATCACCGTCAGCCCGCTGAACGCGAACACCACCAGGAGCCCGGCGTCGAGCTGGGCGATCTGCATCGGATACGTGCGCTGGCCGAACCAGTCGGCGAGCGGCGGGATGAGGCGGCCGGGATCGATCGTGCCGCCGAACGGGACGACGGCGAACACGAGCAGCACCGGCGTGAAGACGACCCACGGCGCGATCGCGTAGGCGACGCGATCGTAGGTGCGCGGCTGGAAGTTCTCCTTCAATAGCATCTTGATGCCGTCGGCGACGCCGTGAAAGAGGCCCCACCAGACGAGCTTCATCTGCGTGAACGGAATCCGCACGTAGGCGCGGTTCGCGCCGATGCGGTCCGACATCACCGCCGCCTGCTTGCGCTCGACCCAGGTCAGCAGCGTGCCGAACGTGATCAGCGCTCCCATCGCGTAGACGATGAAGACGAGCGCGACGACGAGGTCCTGGGTCACGTCGCCTCCACCAGAAGCGGCAGCGCCAGCGCGGCGAACAGCGTCTCGGCGTCGGCGACGCCGGGCGGCTTGGCGAAGCAGGCCTCGAACGGGCTGACGACGCCTGCGAAGTTCGTGTAGTGGCCGCTGCGCTCGGTCTGCACGCTGATCGGCAGGAAGACGTCGGCGTGCGCGTTGTCGGCATGGCGCCAGGCGTCGAGGCGGATCACCTTCGCGCCGCTGGGCAGACGGTCGGCGCCGAAGCCCTCGCCCCAGACGAGGACGAGGTCGCAGTCGGCGGGGAAGGCGGCACGCGGGTCGACCGGCAGCGCCGGGAACCGGGCCAGCGCGCCGGCACGGTTCGGGTTCTTGTCGGCCTTGATGAGGATGTCGTCCTCGACCCGCTCGCCGGGGACTGGCAGCCAGTCCGTCTTGACGTAGGACGCGAAGCGCGCACCGAGCGCCTTCTCGAAGGCGGCGAGCTCCTCGTTCGAGCCCCA
>DATIDZ010000126.1:0-38640 GCA_035456045.1 Caldimonas sp. | reverse complement strand
AGGCCGTCGGGCCTGGACGCCGCGCCGGCGCGGCGCGCTCGTCGCGGACCGGCAGCGGCCGATCGAACGGATTGCCGCGCGCGGGGGCGCGGGCGACGAATTCTCGCGGCGCGCCACGCTCGGCGAAGGGCGCGCGGCGCTCGCCCGGACGCGCGTGCGGCCGTTGCGCTTCGGGCCGGCCGCCACCGGCCGGCGCGTTGGCGAACACCTTCGGCTGCGGGCTCTTCGGCTCGAGGCCGGCGATCGTCGCCATCGGAATCGCCTGCGTCGTGAACTGCTGGATGCGGCGGATCATGCCGGCGTCCAGGCGCTCGGCGAGCGTCACGGCCAGGCCGTCCCGTCCGGCGCGACCGGTGCGGCCGATGCGGTGGACGTAGTCCTCGGGCTTCATCGGCAGGCCGTAGTTGACGACGTGGCTGATCGTCGGCACGTCGATGCCGCGCGCGGCGACGTCGGTCGCGACCAGGATGCGCAGCTGGCGCGAGCGCAGGCCCTGCAGGACGCGATTACGCCGACCCTGCGGCATGCCGCCGTGCAGCGACGCGACGGCGTGCCCGAGCTGGGCGAGCCGGTCGGCGAGGCGATCGGCGTCGATCTGCGTGCTCGTGAAGACGAGCGCCTGCTCGACCTCGCGCTGCGTCAGGATGTGGTCGAGCAGCGCATTCTTGTGCGCGAAGTTGTCGGCCCAGTGGAGGCGCTGCTCGATGTTGGCGTGGGTGTCGGTGTGCGACGCGACATCGACCCGCTGCGGCTGGCGCAGCAGGTTCTGCGCGAGGCGCGCGACGTTGCCGAGGAAGGTCGCGCTGTACATCACCGTCTGGCGCGCGCTCGGCACGTGGTCGGCGATCGTCGTGATGTCGTCGATGAAACCCATGTCGAGCATGCGGTCGGCCTCGTCGAGGACGAGCATCTCGACGTTCTCCAGCACCGCCTTGCCGGTCTGCAGGTGGTCGAGCAGGCGACCGGGCGTCGAGATCAGGATGTCGAGCGGGCCGCGCAGCGCCTTGAGCTGCGCCGGATAGGGCACGCCGCCGACGACGGTCGCGATGCGCAGGCCGGGGACGTGGCGGCCGTACAGGCCGGCGGCCTTGGCGATCTGCATCGCCAGCTCGCGCGTCGGCGTCAGGACGAGGATGCGCGGCCCGTAGACCGTGCCCTTCTCGCGGCGCTGGGTGGTGTCGGCGCGCGCGGCGAGGACGCGGTTCAGCGCAGGCAGGATGAACGACGCGGTCTTGCCGCTGCCGGTGGCGGCGGCGACCATCAGGTCGGTGCCGGCGATGGCCGGCGGGATGGCGGCCGCTTGCACGGTCGTGGGCTCGGCATAGCCGGCATCGGCGACGGCGCGAAGAAGGGGCTCGGGCAGGCCGAGGGATTCGAAGGTCATGGTCAGGCTCTGGGTCGCAACGCTGCGCGCTCGTGCGCGGCAGCGCCTGCCTTCGCAAGCGAAGGCGGATCGGTCGCGGAAAGAAAGCCCGAGGCTCCAGCGGAGCCGGCACGAAAGGGCCTCAGCGACGGCATCGCCGCCGACCTTGCGTGCAGAGCTCGATGTGCGCGAGCTTCGGCGAGCCGAAGACGTGCGACCGAGGCGGTCAGAGGGGATGAACGAATCGCCGCAAATCAACGAACCGATTGCGGCAAGCCCATGATTCTACATCGCCGGCGCGTTTCGCGCAGGGTCGGGGAGGGGCGTCGCGCGCAGGAAGTGCTCGCGGTAGTACGCGAGCTCGTCGATCGACTCCTGGATGTCGGCCAGCGCCGTGTGCGCCTGTGCCTTGCGGAAGCCGGCGAGCAGCTCGGGACGCCAGCGCCGAGCCAGCTCCTTGAGCGTGCTGACGTCGAGGTTGCGGTAGTGGAAGAACGCTTCGAGCCGGGGCATCGTCACGGCGAGGAAGCGCCGATCCTGGCAGATCGTGTTGCCGCACATCGGCGAGGCGCCCTTCTTGACGTAGCGCTGCAGGAACTCGATCACCTGGCGCTCGGCCTCGGCCTCGTCGACGGTCGAGGCGCGCACCCGGTCGGTCAGGCCGCTCCGGCCGTGCGTGCCCGTGTTCCACGCATCCATCGCGGCGAGCGTCTCGTCGCTCTGGTGGATCGCCAGCACCGGTCCCTCGGTGCGCCGGCCGAGCTGCGCATCGGTGACGACGACGGCGATCTCGATGATCCGGTCGCGCGCGGGATCGAGGCCGGTCATCTCGAGGTCGATCCAGACCAGGTTCTGGTCGTCGGCAATCAGCGCGGTGTCGGTGGTCATCGAGGGCTCCCGGTGCAAATTCTCGCAGCACTCATCGGCGCGCGCCGCCACCTACACTGGCGGACATGTCCTTCCTCGTCTGGACGACCGTGTTCGCTTGCGCGCTGGTCGCATCGCTCGCGATCCGCGCCTGGCTGCTCGCGCGCCAGGTGCGCCACGTCGCCCTGCATCGCGACGAGGTGCCAGCGGCCTTCCGTTCCTCGGTCGAGCTCGGCGCCCACCAGCGCTCCGCCGACTACACGCTCGCCAAGGCGCGCCTCGCGCACTGGCAAATGGTCGCCGGCGCGGCGATCCTGGTCGGCTGGACGCTCTTCGGCGGGCTCGACGCGCTCAACGCCGCGGTGCGCGACACGGTGGCGCCGCGTGCCGGCGCCCTCGCCTACGAAGTCGCGTTGATCGTCGCCTTCGTCGTCGTCGGTGCCGTGCTCGAGCTGCCGTTCGAGTGGTACTCGACCTTCCGCCTCGAGCAGCGCTTCGGCTTCAACCGCATGACGTGGCGACTGTGGCTCGTCGACACCGCCAAGGGCGTCGCGCTCGGCGCCGTCATCGGCATCCCGCTCCTCGCCATCGTGCTCTGGATCATGGGCGCAACCGGCGGCGCGTGGTGGCTGTGGGCCTGGGCGGCGTGGATGGCGATCGTCGTCGCCGCGCAGGTCATCGTTCCCAGCTTCATCGCGCCGCTCTTCAATCGCTTCGAGGAGCTGAAGGACGCACCGCTGCGCGCGCGCGTCGAGGCGCTGATGGCGCGTGCCGGCTTCGCGGCGCGCGGCCTCTTCGTGATGGACGGCAGCCGGCGCTCGGCCCACGCCAACGCCTACTTCACCGGCTTCGGCAGGGCCAAGCGCGTCGTCTTCTTCGACACCCTGCTGTCGCGACTGGCCGCCGGCGAAGTCGAGGCGGTGCTCGCCCACGAGCTCGGCCATTTCAAGCTGCGCCACATCAGGAAGCGCATGGTGGCGATGGCGGCGATCACGCTCGCCTTCTTCGCCCTTCTCGGCTGGCTCTCGACGCAGGCCTGGTTCTACAGCGGCCTCGGCGTCGGCCCGAACCTGACGCTGCCCAACGACGCCCTCGCGCTCGTTCTCCTCCTCCTCGTCTCCTCGGTGTTCGGCGTCTTCGCGTCGCCGCTGTTCGCCGGCTGGTCGCGGCGCGACGAGTTCGAGGCAGACGCCTTCGCGTCCACGCATGCGAGCGGCCGCGAGCTCGCGTCGGCGCTCCTCAAGCTGCACGAGGACAACGCCTCGACGCTGACCCCGGACCCGCTCTACGCGCGGTTCTACTATTCGCATCCCCCGGCCGTCGAGCGCCTCGCCGCGCTCGTCGTGCGGCCTTCGGAGCCGATCGCACCATGACCGATTTCCTTGCGCAGAAGTGCCAGGCGCGAACGAGCGCCATGAGCGAAGACGCGATCCGCAACCACCTCGCCCAGATGAGCGGCTGGCGCGAGGCCGGCGGCGCGATCGAGAAGCGGTTTGCCTTCAAGGGCTGGCTCGAGACCGTCGCCTTCGTCGACGCGCTCGCCTGGATGTGCCACGTCGAGGACCATCACCCCGACCTCGTCGTGCGCTTCGATCATTGCGTCGTCCGCTTCTCGACCCATTCGGCCGGCGGCATCTCGGTGAACGATTTCATCTGCGCCGCGAAGGCCGATGCCCTCGTCGCCTTCCTTGGCTGAAGGCCCTGCGACGGCGCGACAAGGCAGGGTCGTCTCGGGCCACGGCAGGCGCCTGCTGGTCGAGGGCGACGACGGCGCGCGCGTCCTCTGCCACACGCGCGGCAAGAAGAGCGAGGCCGTCGTCGGCGATCGCGTCGCCTGGCAGGCGTCGGGCGACGAAGGCGTCATCGAGGCGATCCTGCCGCGTGCCAACCTGCTCTACCGCCAGGACGAGTGGAAGACGAAAGCGTTCGCCGCCAACATCGACCAGCTGCTCGTCGTCGTCGCCGTCGAGCCGGTGTTCAGCGAGTCGCAGCTCGCGCGCGCGCTGATCGCCGCCGCCGACGCCGGGGTTGCCGCCCGCATCGTCCTCAACAAGCGCGACCTGCCGACCTTCGCCGTCGCGCGCGAGCGCCTGCGGCCCTACGACGCGATCGACGTCGAGGTGATCGAGCTCGCGCTCAAGCAGGACGCCGACGACGCGCGCGCGCGGCTCGCACCGCTGCTGGCCGGCCGCTCGACGCTCGTCCTCGGTCCGAGCGGCGCCGGCAAGAGCACGCTCGTCAACCTGATGGTGGCCGACGCCAAGGCGCAGATCGGCGAGATCTCGCAGGCGCTCAACACCGGCCGGCACACGACGACCGCCACGCAGTGGTACTGGATCGACGGCGCGCGAACGAGCGCCTTGATCGACTCGCCCGGCTTCCAGGAGTTCGGCCTGCGCCACATCGGCGCGGACCGGCTCGCGCTCCTGATGCCCGACATCGCCCGCCACGCGAGCGAATGCCGCTTCTACAACTGCACGCATCGCCACGAGCCGGGCTGCGGCGTGCTGGCGGCGCTCGGCCGCGGCGAGATCGCCGAGTCGCGCTATCGCATCTACCGCGAGATCTTCGAGGAGCTCTAGCGCACGCGCGCCGCTAGCCGATGAGGTTCGCGAGCGACAGCAGCGCGAGCAGCAGCATCCAGAGGACGACCGAGCGCCAGACCAGCGCGACGATGCTGCGCAGGTGACCGAGCTGAGGCGGCGCGCCGGGGGTCGAGCCCTCCGCTGCCGCCGACCCGGGCGGCGCACCCGCCTCGAAGGTCTTGGTGCGATCCGGCGTCAGCCCCGGCGCCGAGCCTCCGCCGAGCTGCACGCCGACGGCGCCCGCCGCCGCGGCGAGGATCACGCCCTCGTTGTCGTGCCTCCAGAGCGTCGCGTCGCGGCGCCAGCAGTTGACCGCCTCCTCGAAGTTGCCGACGACGGCGAAGCCCGACGCGGTCAACCGGGCCGGCACGTGGTCGAGGACGTGGAACAGGCGCAGCGACAGCTCGCCCAGCCGCTCGCTCAGGGCGACGCCCGTGCTCGCGCTGCGGTACGCCCAGTAGCGACCCACGAACTCGGCGAGTCGATAGAGGACGGCGCCGGCGGGACCGAGGCCGAAGGTCGAGAGCAGCACGAACCAGAAGAAGACGCCGAAGACGTGACGGTGCGCGGCGAGCAGCGAATGCTCGATCAGATGGCGCAGGAATTCCGACGTCGGCAGCTCGCTCGCGTCGAGATGGCGCCATTCGGTGAGGAGACGACGAGCCTCGATCTCGTCGCCGCGCTCGAGCGCGGCGCGCATGTCGGTGAAGTAATGGCTGAACTGGCGAAAGCCGAGCGTCAGGTACAGGACCGCGACATCGAAGGCCAGGCCGAGCAGCGAGCTGAAATGAGCGAGGCCGATGTAGATCGCGGCGCAGGCGATCGTCGGCACCAGTACGGTGATGCACCAGACGACCCAGGCGTGGCTGTCCTTGCCGGCGTCGAAGTTGCGAGCGGTTCCGCGGATCCAGCCGGTCAGCGCATCGTGGACGGCGTTGCTGCGAGGCAGGGGCTTGACCTGCTCGAGCAGGAGCGCCAGCAGGACCGCGAAAAAGCTCATCGCGGCGGATCATAGCGGTGGGCCTTTCGTGCAGGCCGCGCGTCACTCGACGCGATGCGCCCCGCTCAGGCCGCGAGGAACCGGTACAGGTTGCGCAGCATCGCTGCCGTGGCGCCCCAGATGAAGTAGCGCCGCGGCGTGCCGTTCGCGTCGACGCCCTGCCACGGGATCGAGAAGAAGCGGCGCGTCGCGCCGGCCACTTCGATGGCGTGCCGCTGGTGGTTCGCCGGGTTCATCACCCACGACAGCGGCACCTCGAAGACCTCGGCGACTTCGAACGGGTCGGGTCGAAGCGACGCCCCCGGCTGCACCAGGCCGACGACCGGGGTGACGATGAAGCCGGTGCTCGTGGTGTAGGTCGGCAGGCTGCCGAGCACCTCGATCTCGAACGGCTCGAGGCCGATCTCCTCGTGCGCCTCGCGCAGCGCGGTCGCGGTGGCGTCGGCATCGCCGCTCTCGGCGCGCCCGCCCGGAAAGCTGATCTGCCCCGGATGGTCGTTGAGGTGGTCGGTGCGCTGCGTGAGCAGCACCGTCATCTCGTCGCGCAGGACGAGCGGCACCAGCACCGAGGCGTGGGTCGCCTCGCGCTCGATGATGCGACGCTCGATCTTGATCTCGGGCTGCCACGTCGGCGGCGCGACGAAGCGCTGCCGCATCGCGGCAGGATCGAAGCTCGCCGTCGGAACGGCGGGAAGGTGATCGTCGGCGCCGAGAACGGGCAGGCTCTCGGGGTCGAAGGGCAGGCTGGCCGTAACGGGCCCCGTCTTTACCCGCGCAGCGCGATCAGGCCAGCTCTTGCCTGACGGCGAAGGCCGACGAGCCGCACCGCGACGGCCGGCTGCGCCGGCCGAACGTCGTCACGCCAGCTTTTCCTTGATCCGCGCCGACTTGCCGGAGCGATCGCGCAGGTAGTACAGTTTGGCGCGACGAACGTCGCCGCGCCGCTTGACCTCGATCGAGGCGATCAGCGGGCTGTACGTCTGGAAGGTGCGCTCCACGCCTTCGCCGCTCGACACCTTGCGAACGATGAAGCTCGAATTCAGGCTTCGGTTGCGCTTGGCGATGACGACGCCTTCGAACGCCTGGACGCGCTTGCGCGTGCCTTCGACCACGTTGACGCTGACGATCACGGTGTCGCCCGGCGCGAACGCCGGGATCGTGCGGTTGAGGCGAGCGATTTCTTCCCGCTCGAGGGTCTGGATCATGTCCACGGAGGGCTCCTGCGATCGTGCACGCGCGCCGGGTCGGCGGTTGGCGGGCCAAAGAGCGGCCCTTCTTGTTGCGAGGAGCTGGGCTCCAGCGCGGCAGAGGATCGAAAAACCTGAAATTATAGCTTCGCGGTCGGCCGCCGCGCCAGGTATGCCTCGTCGGCGGCCGAGAGGAGCCCCTGCTCGCGCGCGCCGGCGAGGAGGTCCGGGCGACGATCGGCGGTCAGGGCGAGCGACTGCTCGCGCCGCCACGCATCGATCGCCGCATGGTTGCCCGACATCAGCACGTCGGGCACGGCGGCCCCGCTGGCCAGTCGCTCCGGCCGGCTGAAATGCGGGCAGTCGAGGAGGCCGGCCGAGAAGCTGTCCTGCTCGTGGGAGCGGGCGTCGCCGAGGACGCCGGGCTGCAGGCGCGCCAGCGCGTCGAGCAGCACCAGCGCCGGCAGCTCGCCGCCCGAGAGCACGTAGTCGCCGATGCTCAGCTCGAGATCGACGTGGGCGTCGATGAAGCGCTGGTCGACGCCCTCGTAGCGCGCGCAGAGCAGGATCGCACCGGGCCCGGCGGCAAAACGCTCGACCGTTGCCTGGCGCAAGAGGGCGCCCGCGGGGGAAAAGCTCACCAAGGGCGCGGGCGTCGCTTCGGCGCGCGCCGCACGGATCGCCGCGAGGGCGCGCTCGAGCGGCTCGACCAACAGCACCATCCCCGGCCCACCGCCGTAGGGGCGATCGTCGACGCGCGCGTGCGGCGGATCGCCGAAATCGCGCAGCGGCCAGAGCCGGACCTCGACCCCGCCCGGCGTGAAGGCCCGCCGCGTGACGCCATGGACGAGGTGGGCCGAGAACAGCTCCGGGAACAGCGTGATGACGTCAATGCGCATGGCGAAGGCGCCGCGGCGCTAGTAGTCGAGGCCCCAGTCGACGACGATCCGGCGCGCCGGAAGCTCGACGCTGTCGACATACGCCGACACGAACGGGATGAGGACTTCCTCGGCGTCCGCGGCTTCCGGCTGGATCCGCAGAACGCTGTGCGGACCGGTGTCGATGAGGCCGACGACCCTGCCGAGCATCGCCGCCTCCCGATTGACGACGTCGAGACCGATCAGGTCGGCCCAGTAGAACTCGTCGTCGGCAGGCTTCGGGAACTGCGAGCGCGCGACGAAAATCCGCGCGCCGCGAAGCGCCTCGGCGGCGGTTCGGTCGGGCACCGAAGGCGACGATGCGATCAGGCCGTCGGTGCTCGGGCGAACGCTGGCGATCTCGAGCAGGGCCGGCAGCGCCGACGCGCAAGCCGGTCTGCGCGCCTGCTCCGGCGGCTTCAGGTGCCAGCGCGACGCCGCCAGCAGCGCTTCGGGCGGATCGGCATAGGGCAGGACGTGGAATCCGCCCTTCAGGCCCCACGCCTCGCCGATGCGCCCGACCTCGAGCGCATCTTCCGGCCAGGGCGTCGACGCTTCGCCGGCCATGGCGCTGCGACGCCCGTGCCGAGAGCTAGGCGGCGCTCTTCGCCTGCTCGACCAGGCGCTTGACCGTCGGCGACATCTGCGCGCCGTGGCCGGTCCAGTGCTCGACGCGGTCGAAGGCGACGCGCAGCGGCTGCTCGGCGCCCGAGGCGACCGGGTTGTAGAAACCGACGCGCTCGATGAAGCGGCCATCGCGGCGCAGGCGCGAATCGGCGACGACGATGTTGAAGAAGGGGCGCTTCTTCGCGCCGCCGCGTGCCAGCCGGATGACGACCATGGTGGATACCTCGATGACGGGACGGATCCCGCGAAAAACCGCGCATTATAAACTTCGCCCGAGCTTCGCACCCCATGACCCGAATCCTGATCCGCCCGAGCACCGCCGACGACCTGCCGGCGCTGACGGCCATCTACGGCTGGCACGTCCGGCACGGCACGGGCACCTTCGAGGTCGACCCGCCGACCCTCGACGACATGGCGCGCCGGCGCGACGACGTCGTCGCCAAGGGCCTGCCCTACCTCGTGCTCGAGGACGAGGGCGCGGTCTGCGGCTACGCCTACGCCAACCAGTTTCGGCCTCGGCCGGCCTATCGCTTCTGTCTCGAGGACTCCGTCTACCTGGCGCCGGACAAGGCGGGCCGGGGCCACGGCCGCCTGCTCCTGACCGAGCTGCTCGCGCGCTGCGAGGCCGCGGGCGCGCGCCAGATGCTCGCGGTGATCGGCGACTCGCAGAACGGCGGCTCGATCGGCGTGCACCGCGCGCTCGGGTTCGCCCACACCGGGACGATCCAGGCCGCCGGCTGGAAGTTCGATCGCTGGCTCGACGTGGTCGTCATGCAGCGACACCTCGGGCCGGGCGCCGCCACGGCGCCGGCTTGACCGCGCCGGCCGCCGCGGTCGGCCGGCCGCGATCGCGAGCCGTCGCGGCCTGGCTGGCGCTCGTCGGCGGCAGCCTCGGACTGCACCGCTTTTACCTGCACGGCAGGCGCGACCCCTGGGCCTGGCTGCACCCCTGGCCGACGCTCGTCGGCGCCTACGGCTTCTGGCGCATGCGCGAGTTCGGCGTCGACGACGCGCGCGGCGCCCTGCTCGTTCCGCTGCTCGGCGTGATGCTGGCGATGACGATGCTGCAGGCGATCGTCTACGGCCTGGCGAGCGACGAACGCTGGGCGGCGCGCTACGGCACGGCCGCGGCCGCCGTGCAGCGCGGCTGGCTCAACTACGTCGCGGTGATCGTGGCCCTTGCCGTCGGCACATCGGTCGCCGTCACCACGATCGCCTTCACCGCCCAGCGCTACTTCGAGTCGCGCGCGGCGATCACGTGAAGAGCGCGAAGCTGATGCTGTAGAAGACGGCGGCGACGAAGGCCGACGCCGGGATCGTGAAGATCCAGGCCCAGACGATGTTGCCGGCGAGCCCCCAACGCACCGCCGCCGCGCGCCGCACCGAGCCGACGCCGACGATCGCGCCGGTGATCGTGTGCGTGGTCGAGACGGGGATGCCCAGGGCGGTGGCGAGGAAGAGCGTCATCGCGCCGCCGGTCTCGGCGCAGAAGCCGCCCACCGGCTTCAGCTTCGTGATCTTCTGGCCCATCGTCTTGACGATGCGCCAGCCGCCGAACATCGTGCCGAGTCCGATCGCGACGTAGCAGCACCAGATGACCCAGGTCGGCGGCATCGAGTCGCTCGCGCTCGCGTAGCCCGACGCGATCAGCAGCATCCAGATGATGCCGATCGTCTTCTGCGCGTCGTTGCCGCCGTGGCCGAGGCTGTAGAGGCCCGCCGAGACGAGCTGCATGCGCCTAAACAGGTTGTCGACCTTGAGCGGCGACGCGTGGCGGAAGAGGTTGGCGACGACGACCATCAGCAGCGCGCCGAGCAGGAAGCCGAGCACCGGCGAGACGAAGATGAAGATCACCGTCTTCCAGATGCCGGCGCCGATCAGCGACCCGGCGCCGGCCTTGGCGATCACCGCGCCGACGATGCCGCCGATCAGCGCGTGCGACGAGCTCGACGGAATCCCCCACCACCAGGTGACGAGGTTCCAGGCGATCGCGCCGATCAGCGCCCCGAACACGACGTGGTGATCGACGACGCCCGGCTGGGCGATGCCCTTGCCGACCGTCGCCGCCACGCTCAGGTGGAAGATGAAGATCGCGACGATGTTGAAGAACGCCGCGAAGACGATCGCCTGCTGCGGCTTGAGGACGCCGGTCGAGACGACCGTCGCGATCGAGTTCGCGGCGTCGTGGAAACCGTTCATGAAGTCGAACGCGACGGCGAGCACGACGAGCAGCGCCACCACGCCGAACGAAATCTCGGTCGGTGCCATGCGGGCCGGCCGCTCAGGAATTCTCGAGGACGACGCCCTCGATGAGATTGGCGACGTCCTCGCAGCGATCGGAGATCGACTCGAGCAGCTCGTAAATGGCGCGCAGCTTGATCAGCTCGCGCACGTCCTTCTCCTCGCGGAACAGGCGCGACATCGCCGAGCGCATGACGCGGTCGGCGTCGGACTCGAGGCGATCGATCTCCTCGCACGTCTTGAGCGCCGCCTGGGCGACGTCGAGCGTGCTGATCTTGGGCAGCAGCGAGACCGCGTGCTGAACGCGCTCGCAGCACTTCGCGCTCAGGTCGCCGAGGCGCAGGATGTCGTCGTTCATCGCCTGCACGTCGTAGAGCGACATCGTCTCGCTCGCGTCCTGGAGCAGGTCGAGGATGTCGTCCATGGCGTTGATCAGGCCGTGGATCTGCTCGCGATCGATCGGCGTGATGAAGGTCTTGTGGAGCAGCCGGTTGACCTCGGCCGTGATCTTGTCGGCCTGCCGCTCGGCATGCCCGACCTCGTTCGCGTGCTTGTCGCGCAGCTCGGGGTCGGCGTAGTGCTGGATCAGGCGAATGAAGGCGCGCGCCCCTTCGGAGATGTAGGCGCCATGCTGGTTGAAGAGCTCGAAGAAGTTCCCCTCGCGCGGCAGCAGCTTGCCGAACAGCATCTTGTTTCCTTTGGCGACCGCAAAAGCGGACGAGTGTACGAGCGCTCACAACCGACCGAGCCCCGCGGGGCGCGTTCCGCGACAATGCCGGCCACGGCCCGCCACCGCGGGACGAGGACCCTCGATGGCAGGAGACCAGGCACCGGACGTGAACCCGCTCGCAGACGCGGTGCTGACGGTGCGCGACCTCGAGTGCAGGCGCGGCGATCGCGTCCTGTTCGCGCCGATCAGTCTCGACGTGCTCGCCGGCAGCATCGTCTGGATCCGTGGCGCCAACGGCCGGGGCAAGACGACGCTGCTGCGCACGCTCGCCGGCCTGTCGGCGCCGGCGGCCGGGACGCTCGCCTGGGCGGGGGCGCCCGACATCGCGCCGCGCCCGCTCTACCTCGCCCACGCCAACGCGCTCAAGGACGACCTGACGGTCGGCGAGTCGCTGCGCTTCCTGCTGCACCTGGCCGGCCACCACGTCGACGGCCGCGACGTCGACGCCGCGCTCGAGCGCTTCGGCATGGCGAGCCGCAAGGACGCCTTCGTGCGAACGCTGTCGCAAGGCCAGCGCCGCCGCGTCGCGCTGGCCCGCCTGGCGGCGCAGCGCGAGCTGCAGCCCTGGCTGCTCGACGAGCCCTTCGACGCGCTCGACGCCGCCGGCGTCGAGCTGCTCGCCGGCATCATCGCCCAGCACGCCCGCCGCGGCGGCGCCGTCGTCCTCACCAGCCACCTGTCGCTGCCGATCGACGAGCCGGCGCCCGCCATCGTCGAATTGCATGAGCCCGCGCTTGCATGAGCGGCACGTTCGCCGTGCTGGTGGCGCGCGACCTGCGCCTGGCGGCGCGGCGGCGCGTCGACGTCGTCCTGCCGATCGCCTTCTTCACCGTCGCCGTGAGCCTGTTTCCGCTCGGCGTCGGCCCCGAGCCGCAGATGCTGCGCGTGATCGCGCCCGGCGTCGTCTGGGTCGCGGCCCTGCTCGCCGCGATGCTCTCGGTGACTCAGCTGTACGCCGCCGACCACGCCGACGGCTCGCTCGAGCAGATGCTGCTGGTGCCGGGCGCGCGCGTCTCGATCGCGCTCGCCAAGGCGGTCTCGCACTGGCTCCTCACCGGCCTGCCGCTGGTCGTCGCGGCGCCCGTGTTCGGCCTTCTCTTCGACATGACGCCGGCCGCTATCGCCTCGCTGGTGGCCGGCCTCGTGCTCGGCACGCCGGTGCTCAGCCTGCTGGGCGGGCTGGGAGCGGCGCTGACCCTCGGCTTGCGCAGCGGGGCCGTGTTGTTGATCTTGATCATTGTCCCGCTGTGCATTCCGGCGATCATCTTCGGTGCCGGTGCCGTGGCGGCGGTCGAGGCGGGGTTGTCGGCGCGCGGCCACTATTCGCTGCTCGGCGCGCTCCTGATCTTCACCGCCGTGCTGGCGCCGATGGCGACCGGTGCTGCCCTGCGAATCGCCACCGAGTGACGTCCGACCCTCTTTCTTCGTGAGCACGACCCTGCGCTTCTTCCGCTTCGCCTCGCCCGCCGCGTTCTACCCGCTCGCCGGGAAGCTGGTGCCATGGTTCACGGCCGTCGCGGCGATCCTCGCCGCGGTCGCCCTCTACCTCGGCATGCTGCGCGCGCCGACCGATGCGACGCAAGGCGACGCCTACCGGATCATCTTCATCCACGTTCCCGCCGCCTGGATGTCGATGCTGCTCTACGTCGCGATGGCGTTCTGGGCCGCGATCGGCTGGGCCTTCAACGCCCGCCTGGCCTCGATCGTCGCCCGCGCGATCGCGCCGACCGGCGCGATGTTCACGTTCCTCGCCCTCTGGACGGGCGCCCTCTGGGGCAAGCCCACGTGGGGCGCATGGTGGGTGTGGGACGCCCGGCTCACGTCCGAGCTGATCCTGCTTTTCCTCTACGCCGGCTACCTCGCGCTGGTGTCGGCGATCGACGACACGCGCCGCGCCGACCGCGCCGGCGCCCTGCTCGCGGTCGTCGGCAGCGTCAACGTGCCGATCATCTATTTCTCGGTGATCTGGTGGAACACGCTGCACCAGGGCGCCAGCGTCAGCGTCACCTCGGCGCCGAAGATGGCGAGCATCATGCTGCTCGCGATGCTGCTGATGACGCTCGCGTTCTGGGCCTACGCGTTCGCGGTCATCTTCGTCCGCGCCAGGGCCATCGCCCTGGAACGCGACAATCACTCCGCGTGGGCGAACGACGTCGTCCGCCGCGCCCCCGCGCACCAAGGAGCAATCTCGTGAACTGGAACAGCGCCGCCGACTTCTTCGCCATGGGCGGTTACGGCACCTATGTCTGGGGCTCCTACGCCGTCGCGCTCGCCTGCATGACGGCCGAGCCGGTCCTGGTGGCGATCCGCCATCGGCGCGCGCGCCGCGCGCTCGCGGGAGCGCCGCGATGAAGCCCCGCCACAAGCGGATCGCGATCGCCGCCGGAATCGTCTGCGCGGTCGGCATCGCCGCCGCCCTCGTGCTCGACGCGTTCCAGAGCAACCTGGTGTTCTTCTACTCGCCGTCGCAGGTGGCGGCCAAGGAAGCGCCGACCGCGCGCACGTTCCGGCTCGGCGGCATGGTCGAGAACGGATCGCTCAAGCGCGACGGCAAGCTCGCAACCTTCGTCGTCACCGACACCGCCAAGTCGATCCCGGTCCGCTACGAAGGGATCCTTCCCGACCTCTTCAAGGAAGGCAAGGGCGTCGTCGCCCAGGGCCAGCTCCAGGGCGACGTCTTCATCGCCCGCGAGGTGCTCGCCAAGCACGACGAGAACTACATGCCGCCCGAGGCCGCCGACGCGATGAAGCGCGCGCAGCAGGGCAACCCGAAGCTCGCCGAGTCGATGACCGGCGGGCCGATGCGCAAATGATCCCCGAGCTCGGTCACCTCGCCCTCTGGATCGCCCTCGGCGTCGCCGCCGTGCTCGGCGTGATGCCGATGCTCGGCGCGGCGCGCGGCCGTGCCGACTGGATGGCGCTCGCGCGTCCGTCGGCGCGGCTGCTGTTCGCGCTGGTCGCGCTCGCCTTCGTCTGCCTGGCGCTGAGCTTCGTCGGCAACGACTTCTCGGTGCTCAACGTCGCGACCAACTCGAACCGCACGCTGCCGCTGCAGTACCGGATCGCCGCGACCTGGGGCAGCCACGAAGGGTCGATCCTGCTCTGGCTGCTGATGCTGACGATCTGGGCGCTCGCCGTCGCCACCTTCAGCCGGCACCTGCCGGAGAAGGTCTCGTCCCGCATCCTCGCCGTGATGGGCCTGCTCTCGTTCGGCTTCCTGCTCTTCCTGCTCGCCACCTCCAACCCGTTCGACCGGCTCATCCCCGCCGCTCCCGAAGGACGCGAGCTGAACCCGCTCCTGCAGGACCCGGGCATGGTCATCCACCCGCCGATGCTCTACATGGGCTACGTCGGCCTCTCGGTGGCGTTCTCGTTCGCGATCGCGGCGCTTATCGGCGGCAACCTCGACGCGACGTGGGCGCGCTGGACGCGGCCGTGGACGACGGCGGCCTGGATCTTCCTCACCATCGGCATCGCCCTGGGCAGCGCCTGGGCCTACTACGAGCTCGGCTGGGGCGGCTGGTGGTTCTGGGATCCGGTCGAGAACGCGTCGTTCATGCCGTGGCTGGTCGCCACCGCGCTGATCCATTCGCTCGCCGTCACCGAGAAGCGCAACAGCTTCAAGAACTGGACGGTGCTGCTCGCGATCCTCGCCTTCTCCCTCTCGCTGCTCGGCACCTTCCTGGTCCGCTCGGGCGTGCTCTCGTCGGTGCACGCGTTCGCGACCGATCCGCGCCGCGGCCTCTTCATCCTCGCCTTCCTGGTCCTCGTGATCGGCTCGTCGCTCACGCTGTACGCGTGGCGAGCGCCGAGCGTCGGCCTGGGCGCGCGCTTCGGCCTGCTCTCGCGGGAGACGCTGCTGCTCGGCAACAACGTCCTGCTCGTCGTCGCCTGCGGCGCGGTGCTGCTGGGCACGCTCTACCCGCTCGCGCTCGATGCGATGAACCTCGGCAAGATCTCGGTCGGGCCGCCCTACTTCGACACCGTGTTCGTGCCGCTGCTGACGCCGCTCGTCTTCCTGATGGGCGTCGGGCCGATGGCGCGCTGGAAGGACAGCGAGCTGCCCGACCTCGCGTCGCGCCTGAAGTGGGCGGCGGGGAGCGCGGTCGTCGCGACGCTCATCGTCGCCTGGGCCAAGGGGGGCATCGGCATCGTCGGCGCGACCGGCCTGCTGATGGCGTTCTGGATCGTCGCCTCGGTCGCGACCGACCTCGCCGAGCGCCTGCGCCCCGCCGGCGGCATGCGCGCGAGCATCGTCCACCGCGCCCGCCAGATCCCGCGCGCGATGGTCGGCATGATGGTCGCGCACGTCGGCATCGCCATCTTCATCTTGGGCGTGACGCTGGTGCGCACGGGGGAGATCGAGCGCGACGTCCAGATGGGCCCGGGCGAGACGGCGACCATCGGCGACCTCGTCTTCACCTTCCGCGGCGCGAGCGACGTGCGCGGCCCGAACTACCGCGCCGCCCAAGGTGAGGTCGAGGTGACCCAGAACGGGCGCAAGATCACGACGCTGCGTCCCGAGAAGCGCTTCTATCCGGCGTCGCAGTCGACGCTCACCGAGGCGTCCATCGACGCCGGCCTCACCCGAGACCTCTACGTCTCGCTCGGCGAGCCGATCGCCAACAGCCCGGCGTGGATCGTGCGCATCTACGTCAAGCCGTTCGTCGACTGGATCTGGGGCGGCTGCCTCGTGATGGCGCTCGGCGGCCTGCTCGCCGCGACCGATCGCCGCTATCGGGCGCGCGTTCGCGAGCGCGCTCCCACCTACGCGACGGCGACGGCATGAAGCGACTCTGGTTCCTGATTCCGCTCGGCGCGTTCCTCGCGCTCGCGATCGTGCTGGCCGTCGGCCTCAACCGCGACCCGCGCGAGGTGCCGTCGCCGCTCATCGACAAGGCGGCGCCGAAGTTCGCCCTCACGCGGCTCGACGACGCGGGCAAGACCGTGCGCCTCGACGACCTCAAGGGCAAGGCGTTCATCCTCAACGTCTGGGCCTCGTGGTGCGTCGCCTGCCGCGAGGAGCATCCGATCCTGCTCGACTTCGCGAAGAAGCGCGCCGTGCCGATCTACGGCCTCAACTACAAGGACACCCGTCCCGACGCGACCGGCTGGCTGGCGCGCTTCGGCAACCCCTACGACGCGTCGTTCTTCGACGAGGACGGCCGGGTCGGCCTCGACTTCGGCGTCTACGGCGTTCCCGAGACCTTCGTCGTCGACGGCAACGGGGTGATCCGGATGAAGCACATCGGCCCGATCACGCCCGAGGTGCTGGCGAACAAGATCGAGCCGCTCCTCAAGAAGCTGGACGCCTAGATGAAGGCCCTGCGCGCCGTATTCGGCGGCTGCCTGCTGGCGGCCTCCCTTTCGCTGGTCGCCAAGGAGGCGGCGCCCGAGGCGGCCGACCCGGCGCTCGAGGCGCGCATGGTGCGGATCACGTCCGAGCTGCGCTGCCTCGTCTGCCAGAACCAGACGATCGCCGACTCGAACGCCTCGCTCGCCGTCGACCTGCGACGCGAGGCGCGCGCGCTGATCAAGCAGGGCAAGACCGACGCCGAGGTCGTCGACTACATGACCGCGCGCTATGGCGACTTCGTCCTCTACCGCCCGCCGCTGCGCGCGACGACGCTGCTGCTCTGGTTCGGGCCGGCGCTGATGCTCGCCGGCGGCGCCGCGGTGCTCGTCATCGTGCTGCGCCGGCGCAGCCGGATGGCCGCCGACGCCTTCGATGCCGACGACGAGATCGGCGACGAGCCCGGTGCCGTCGACGCCGCCCTCTCCTCCTCGAACGCCGGCACGCCCGGCCCGGCCTGACATGGCGAAGAACGATCCCCTCGCCGCGGCGCGCGCTCGCCTGCGCGAGCTGAAGGCGCAGCACGACGCCGGCCAGCTCGACGACCGCGCCTACGACGAAGCGCGCCGGGCGATCGAGCGCCAGATCGGCGAAGGCCTCATCGCCAGCCCCGAGGCGCCGTCGATCCGCCCGTCGCGCGCCCTGGTCGCGCTGCTCTCGCTCTTCGTCGTCGCGCTCGCCGCCGTCGGCTACTGGAAGACGGGCTCGCCGTCGCTCCTGCGCGAGCCGGCGCCGGGGGCCGACGTCGCTGCGGCGCATCCCGCGCCGGGCGCGAGCGCTCCGAACCCGATGGAGCAGGTCGAGGCGATGGTCGACAAGCTCGCCGAGCGCATGAAGAACAACCCGAACGACGCCGAGGGCTGGACCATGCTCGCGCGCTCGTACACGGTGCTGCGCCGTTTCGAGGAGGCGATTCCCGCCTACGCGCGCGCCTCCGAGCTGGAGCCGAACAACGCCAATCTCCTGGCCGACTACGCGGATGCCGTCGCCGCGACGCAGCAGACGGCGAACAACCCGAAGTCGATCGCGCTCATCGAGCGCGCATTGAAGATCGACCCGAAGCACTTCAAGGCGCTCGCGCTCGCGGGCACCGCCGCGTTTGACCGCGGCGAGTACGCCGTCGCGATCGCCGACTGGCAGAAGATCGCGGTCCAGCTGCCGCCCGGCAGCGAGCTCGCGCCGCGCGTGCAGGCCATGATCGACGACGCGCGCAGCAAGCTGGCGGGCGGCGACGCCACGCCGCCGCCGTCGTCGTCGGCGCAGGTCGCCGCGGCCCCGGCTCCCGCCACGGCAGCGAAGGCAGCGGCCGGCACCAGCGTCACGGGCACGGTGACGCTCGACCCGGCGCTGGCGACGCAAGTGGCGCCGACCGACTCGGTCTTCGTCTTCGCGCGCGCCGCCACCGGCAGCCGCATGCCGCTCGCCGTCCAGCGGGCGCAGGTGAAGGATCTGCCGCTCGCGTTCAAGCTCGACGACAGCATGGCGATGGCGCCCGGCATGAGCCTGTCGAGCGTGCCGCAGCTGACGGTCGGCGCACGCATCAGCAAGAGCGGCACGGCGATCGCGCAGCCCGGCGATCTGTCCGGGGAGACGACCGGCGTCACGCCGGGCGCGAACAACGTCGCGATCCGCATCGGCACGGTCGTCGCCAAGCCCTGACCGCCGCGGCGCGCAGCCGCAGGCGCTCGCGTCCTCGCTCTTGGGCCTTGGCCGACCTCAGTCGAAGGCGATGTCGGCGGCCGCTGCGCCCAGGACGCCCCGCCGCCCTTCGAACCGCTCGAGCGCCTCGACCAGCTCGGCGAGGTCGGACGCGCGCTCGATCGGATGGAAGCGCTCGGTGTCGACGGCGAAGACCGGCGCGCCGTCGTACGACGCGAAGAACTCGGCGTACCCGTCGCAGAGCCGCTGCAGGTAGGCGAGGTCGATGCCCTGCTCCATCGCCAGGCCGCGACCGCGCACGCGCGCGAGCAACGACGGCGCCGTCGCCTGCAGCCGGATGACGAGGTCGGGCTCGCCGAGCTGCGCCGCGATCGGCTGGTGCATCTGCGCGTAGAGGCGATATTCCTCGTCGCTCAGGTTGAGCTGCGCGAAAAGCGCATCCTTGGCGAACATGAAGTCGCTGACGATCGTCTGCGCGAACATGCTCGGCTGAGCGATGGCACGGAACTGGCGCTCGCGCTGGAACAGGAAGAACAGCTGGGTCTGGAACGCGTAGCCGGCGCGGTCGTCGTAGAAGCGGGCGAGGAAGGGGTTCTCCTCGGGCTGCTCGAGCATCAGCTCGGCGCCGATGCGGTCGCCGAGCAGGCGCGCGAGCGTCGTCTTGCCCGCGCCGATCGGCCCTTCGATGGCGATGTGGCGAAAGCGCTCGAGCGATCGGACGTCGGTCATCGCGAGCGGAAGACGAAGTAGACGGCGCCGACGAGACAGAGGCCCGCCCAGAGGAAGTCGAGCTTGAGCGGCTGCTTCATCACGATGAGGGCGAACGGCGCGAACACGAGCAGCGTGATCACCTCCTGCGTGATCTTGAGCTGGGCCAGCGTCATGCCGCTCGCGAAGCCGATGCGGTTGCCGGGCACCTGCAGCAGGTACTCGAACAGCGCGATCCCCCAGCTGGCGAGCGCCGCGATCACCCAGGGCCGCTGGTCGAGGTACTTGAGGTGGCCGTACCAGGCGAAGGTCATGAAGACGTTCGACATCGCGAGCAACGCGACGGTGCGCACCGGCGCAGGGATCGAATCGATCATCGGTCCAGTTTAGCGACGCGCTGCGCGGCCACCGCGTGGCGCAAGTCGGCCACGCGCCCCCGGCCGGGAATGCTCAGATCGGGCGCGATCTCGGCGAGCGGCACCAGCACGAACGCGCGCTCGTGCAGGCGCGGATGCGGCAGCGTCAGCGCGTCGCTCGCCAGGACGAGGTCGTCGTAGAGCAGCAGGTCGAGGTCGAGCGTGCGCGGCGCGCCGGCGAACGGCCGGACGCGGCCGTGGCGGGTCTCGATCGCCTGCAGGGCGCGCAGCAGGTCGAGCGGCGCCAGGCTCGTGCGAACGCGTGCGACGGCGTTGAGGTACTCGCCGCCGGGCGCAGCGAGCGGCGCCGATGCGTAGAGCGCCGAGCGGGCGACGAGCGCGGTCGTCGGCAGCGCGGCGATGTCGGCGCAGGCGCGCTCGATCTGCAGCGCCCGGTCGCCGAGGTTGGCGCCGAGGCCGATGAAGGCATCGCGCGGCGACGCGGCCGGATCGGGCGCGGCCATCGACCGACGATCAGCTCGGCGGCCCCGCGGAGTCGGCAGGGCGCCGGCGGCGCCGGCGGCGCTTGCGCGGCGCGGCAGCGTCGCGGCCGGCGCCGACGTCTTCGCCGGCGCCCGTGTCCGCGCCGCTGTCGAGACCCTCGGCGGCATGCCGGTCCTCGGCGGCATGCCGGTCCTCGGCGGCATGCCGGTCGACGTCGGCCGCGGCGCCTTCGTGCGGCCGCGCCCGGTCCGCATCGCCGCGACCGGTCGCCGGCGCACGCGCGCCCTCGCGCTTGACCCGTCGCGGCCCGCGCGTCTCGCGAACGCTCTCGAGCAGGTCGCGCCGCTTCTCGTCGTCGGCCTGGAACAGCGCTTCCCACCACACCGCAAGCTCGGGATCGGCCTCGCCGACCTCGCCGCGCAGGCGCAGGAAGTCGAGGCCGGCGCGAAAGCGCGGCTGCTCGAGCAGCGTCAGCGCCGAGCTGCTGGCGCGGCGCTCGAAGCGCGGCTGGAGCATCCAGATCTCGCGCATGTCGACGGCGAGCTTGCCGCGCCCCGAGATGTCGCCGATGCGCGCATCGAACGCGGCATCGATGGCGTCCTGCAGCGCAGGGAACGGCGCCTCGCCGGCGGCCTGGCGGCGCTTCCAGCCGTCCTGGACGTCGTGCCACAGCATCGCCGCCAGCATGAAGCTCGGCGCGACCGGCTTGCCTTCGGCGACGCGGGCGTCGGTGTCGGCGAGCGCGAGGCGGACAAACTTCTCGCGGCCGTCGTGGCGCTGCGCCTCGTCGAGGGCGACGTCGAGCACGGGAAAGACGCCGCGATGCAGGCCGAGCTTCTTCAGCTCGACGATCGACGCCAGCGCGTGGCCGGTCTGCAGCAGCTTGATCATCTCGTCGAAGGTGCGCGACTGCGGCACGTTGTCGAGCAGCGCGGCCATCTCCTTGATCGGTGCACGCGTCTTGGCCTCGATCTCGAAGCCGAGCTTGGCCGCGAAGCGGACCGCGCGGATGATCCGGACGGGATCCTCGCGGTAGCGCGCCACCGGGTCGCCGATCATGCGCAGGAGCTTCTTCTTCGCGTCCTTGATGCCGCCGTGGTAATCGACGACGATCTCGCGCACCGGGTCGTAGTACATCGCGTTGACGGTGAAGTCGCGCCGCGCCGCATCCTCGATCTGCGGTCCCCAGACGTTGTCGCGCAGGACGCGCCCCTCGGCGTCGACGACGTGGCTCTTGTCGACCAGGTCCTTGCGCGACGTCTTCTCGTTGCCGGTCACCTGCTCGGCGTCGGCGGCGGCGAGCATGGCGCGGAAGGTCGAGACCTCGATCACTTCCGAGAGGCCCCGGTCCTGGCGGCCGCGGCCGAAGACGACGTGGACGATGCGAAAGCGCCGGCCGATGATGAAGGCGCGCCGGAACAGCGACTTCACCTGCTCCGGCGTGGCGTTGGTGGCGACGTCGAAGTCCTTCGGGCGCAGGCCGAGCAGCAGGTCGCGCACCGCGCCGCCGACGATGTAGGCCTCGTAGCCGGCGCCGGCAAGCGTCGACACGACCTGGACCGCGCGCTCGTCGACCAGCGACGGGTCGATGCCGTGCTCGGACTTCGGCACCTCGACGCGCTTGCCGCGCGGCACGCCCGAGCCTGCGCCGTCCGACTTGCCGAGGAGCCTGGAGATGAACTTCTTGATCATGCGAACAACGTGAGGATGCGCCAGCCGCGCCTGCGCGCAACCGCTTCGAGCTCCGGCGATGGATTGGTCGCGACCGGGTCGGTCGCCTGCTCGAGCAGCGCCAGGTCGTTGAGCGAATCGCTGTAGACGCTGATCCGCGCGAAATCCGACCAGCCGGCGCCGCTCGCCGCCAGCCATTGTCCGACACGCGCGACCTTGCCCTCGCGAAACGCCGGAACGCCGTCGATGCGGCCGGTCGGCGCGCCGTCGGCGCCGCGCTCGAGGCGGGTGGCGATGAGCGCTTCGATGGCGAAGGCCGCGGCGATCGGCGCGGTGATGAAGTCGTTGGTCGAGGTGACGAGGGCGAGGCGGTCGCCGCGCTCCCGGTGCGACTCGACGAGCGCGCGCGCCTCGCGTCTCAGGGCCGGCGCGATGACCTCGCCCATGAAGCGCGCCTGCGCCGCTGCGAGCTCGGCCGGGCTGCGCTCGCGCAGCGGTGCGGAAGCGAAGGCGATGTAGGCGTCGATGTCGAGGCGGCCGGCTCGGTAGTCGGCGTAGAACGCGTCGTTGCCGGCGCGAAACGCTGCCGGGTCGACCCAGCCGAGCTCGATCATGAACTCGCCCCAGGCGTGGTCCGAGTCGATCGGCAGCAGCGTCAGGTCGAGATCGAAGAGGGCGAGGTTCACGGCGCCGCCCCCTCTTCGGCGAGCATCTGCTTCAGGAGCGGAACGGTGATGGCGCGCTTGCTGGCGAGCGAGAACTCGTCGAGGCGATCGAGCTGCGCCATCAGGTGCTTGAGATCGCGCGCGAAGCGGGTCAGGAGGTAGTCCATGACCTCGTCGGAAAGGAAGGTGCCGCGCCGGTCGGCCTCGCGGCGGAGCGCCGCGCGCACCTCGGCCTCGCCGAGCGGCGCGAGCGCGAAGACATGGCCCCAGCCGAGGCGCGTGCGCAGGTCTTCGCGCACGTCGAGGTCGACCGGCGGCACGCAGCCGGCGGCGACGATCCCGGCGCCGCGCGTCGTCGCATCGACGAAGAGCGCGAACGCCGCCTGCTGCTGGGCCGGATCGAGCGCATGGGCATCGTCGATGACGAGCCAGTCGCGCTCGCCGGTCGCGGCCCAGGGCGCGGGCGTCGCGGCGGAGAACCACGCCGCCTGCCGGCCGTGCACCGCGGCGCGCTCGACGAGCGCGTGCAGCAGGTGCGTCTTGCCGCTGCCGGCGGGTCCCCACAGGTAGACCGGCGGCGCGCCGGGCACGAGGGCGAGCAGGTGGGCGAGCGCTTCGCCGTTCGCCCCGGCCAGGAAGTTTTCGAAGGTCCGCGCCGGCTCCGGCCCGATCGCGAGCGGAATCTGCTTCATCCGTTGTAGAGGCTGCTCTGCGTGTAGCTCGCTCGCAGCCGTGCCGTCGCGACGGCGATGAGCGCGCTCGCCGGCAGCGCGACCAGCACGCCGACGAAGCCGAACAAGTGGCCGAACGCGAACAGCGCGAAGATGACCGTGAGCGTGCTCATGCCGATGCGCTGGCCGACCATCTTCGGCGTCAGGAAGAGGCCCTCGACGATCTGGCCGATGCCGTAGACGACGAGCACCGCGATCGGGCCGTACCACCCCGTGAACTGGAGCGCGCCGGCGAGCAGGGCGAGGATCATGCCGATGCCGAAGCCGACGTAGGGAACGAAGATCGCCAGGCCGGTGAAGACGCCGACCGGCACCGCCAGCTCGAAGCCGAACAGCGCCAGGCCGACGCTGTAGAAGGCGGCCATCATCAGCATGACGAGCAGCTGGCCGCGCAGGTACTGGCCGAGGACGACGTCGCAATCGTGCGTGAACGAGGCGACGCGATCGCGCAGGCGCGGCGGCACGAGCGCGATTGCGCGCATCACGTAGAGCGGCCAGTCGGCAAGCAGGTAGAACAGGACAACCGGGACGAGGACGACGTAGCCGATCACGGTGAAGGCGATGCTGCCGCCGATTCGCGCCGAGCTGAGCGCGGCGGCAAGCCCGGCGTCCCAGTTGGCGTCGAGATACTTGAACAGGAACTCGCGCAGGTTCCCCGGCTCGAGCGAGACGGGCACGCCCATCTTCGCCAGCCAGGGCGAGACGACGCGGTTGAGGCGCTCGACCAGCCCCGGCAGCTGCTCGTTCAGGAGCGGCAGCTCCTTCGACAGGATCGGCACGATCAGGAGCACCAGTGCGGCGAGCGCGATGATCGCCGCGATCTCGACCAGGACCACCGCGAGCAGGCGCGGCACGCGGCGCGCCGCCAGGTGCTCGACGGCAGGGTGGAGCGCGTACGCGAGGACCGCGCCGATCACGAACGGCGTCAGCACCGGCCCGAGCAGCCACAGCAGCCCGAGCGCGACGGCCCCGAGGACCGACCAGTTGAGGACGCGCCGTTGCGACGCGGTCAGGCCCATCGCAGGGCCCGGGACATCGAGGCAGGACGGGCGATCAATGCAGTCGCGACGGGTCGCCGTGACCGAGCTCGATCAGCCGCTCGTTGATCGCGAACCGGTCGCCCGCGTGGGGGACGTTCTCGAGGTAGCTCGAGAGGTCGGCGACGGCCGCCTTGACGGCGCCGAGCTGCGCCGCGGCGAGCCCGCGGTCGCGCCGCTCTTCCCAGGCGCCGGGCAGCAGGACGACGAGCCGCTGCGTCACCGCATGCAGGCGCGCCCAGTCCTCGGCGCTCCGGTGGATCTCTTTCAGGTTGCGCAGCATGCGGGCGACGATCTCGCGCGGCGTCGCCGCCTGCAGGAAGAGCGCGAGCGAGACCGGCGAGTTGCCGGGCAGTCCCTCGCGCCGGCGGTACGGGACGAGCAGCGCGTCGAGCGCCTCGCGCGACATCGACTGGCCGGTGAACGGATCGATCACGACCTCTCCCTGCGGCATGCGGAGCTTGACGAGGAAGTGGCCGGGAAACGACACGCCGCTCGCGTGCAGGCCGATCTGGCTCGCGATCTCGACGTAGAGGACCGCGAGCGTGATGGGGATGCCGCGCCGGCTCTGCAGCACGAAATGGAGGTAGCTGTTCCTGGCGTCGTAGTAGTCGTTGACGTTGCCCGCGAAGCCGAGCTCCTGGAAGAAGAAGCGGTTGAGCAGGCGCAGCCGCTGCATCGGCGCGGCATCGCTGGCGATGCGCGACTTGAGCCGCGCGGCGAGGCCGTCGATCTCGGCGAGCACGCTCTGGCAATCGAGGGCCGGGTAGTCGTCCTGGGCGATCGACAGCGCCGCTTCGGCGACCGCGAAGCTGGCGTCGTCGGCCACCAGAGAAGCGAAGTACTCGAGCGCCGTGGGCGCGTGCAGGCGAAGAGACCCGGTCATCGCCACAAGTTTAGAGCCTCGCGCAGGCCGTGGCATGACGGAGAACACCTCAGGCACGACGAGAGAAGTCGCGCGGTCGCATCCCGGCGACGAGCAGGACGCCGAAATAGACGGCGGCGGCCGCGATCAGGCAGGCCGCGAGCCAGGCGACGCGGACGGCATCGCGGCCGACGAGGCCGAGCCAGTCGATGTTGACGGCGGCGACGGCGAGGAGCGCGCTCATCGCCAGCGTGGCGAACACGACCTTGAGCGCGAATCGTCCCCATCCGGGCGCCGGCCGGTACCAGCCGCCGCGCTTGAGGCCGATGAAGAGCCACACCGCGTTGATCGTCGCGCCCAGGCTGACGGAAAGCGCCAGGCCGGCGTGGCCCATGAGCGGCACGAAGATCGCGTTCATCGCCTGGGTGAGCGCCAGGACGATGACGGCGATCGTCACGGGCGTGCGGATGTCCTGGCGGGCATAGAACCCGGGGGCGAGGATCTTGACGCCGATCAGGCCGACCAGGCCGACGCCGTAGCCGCGCAGCGCGTACGCCGTCTTCGCGGCTGCGAGCGCGTCGAACTTGCCGCGCTGGAAGAGGGTCGCGACGAGCGCTTCGGGAAAGACGAGCAGCGCCGCCGCGCAGGGGAGCGCGAGGAGGAGGGCCAGGCGCAGCCCCCAGTCGAGCATGCCGGAATAGCTCGCCGCGTCGCCCTTGCCCTGCGCTGCCGAGAGGTGCGGGATGAGCACGGCGCCGAGGGCGACGCCGAGAAGCGAGGTCGGGAATTCCATCAGCCGGTCGGCGTAGAACAGCCAGGAGACCGCGCCGACGCCCTGGTGCGACGCGATCTGGGTGTTGATGAGGATCGAGAGCTGGGCCACCGACACGCCGAGCAGCGCCGGCGCCATCTGGCGAACGATGGTGTGGACGCCGGGATGGCGCCACGCCGCCGCGATCGAGCGCAAGCCGAGGCCGATGCGCGGCAGGACGCCGATCCGCCACAGGGCCGGAATCTGCACCGCCAACTGCAGCACGCCGCCGAGCATCACGCCGGCCGCCAGCGCATAGACGCGCTCGATGCCGGCGCGCGCGAACACCGGCACGAACAGCCAGACCGCGCCGATCATCGCCAGGTTGAGGAGCACCGGCGTTGCCGCCGGCACCGCGAAGCGCCGCCAGGTGTTGAGCACGCCGGCCGAGAGCGAGACCAGCGAGATGAAGCCGATGTAGGGGAACATGACCCGGGTCATGACGACCGCGTCGTCGAATCGCTCGAGCCCGGAGGCCATCAGCCAGACGACGACCGGCGCGGCGACGACGCCGACGATGCAGGTGACGACGAGGGCGGCGAAGAGCACGGTCCCGACGGCGTCCACGAGCTGCCGGGTCGCCTCGTCGCCGTCGGCGGCGCGGGCGCGGGCGAGCGTCGGCACGAACGCCTGCGAGAAGGCGCCCTCGCCGAACAGTCGGCGCAGCAGGTTGGGGATGCGGAAGGCGACGTTGAACGCGTCGAACGAGGCGCCGGCGCCGAACACCGAGGAGACGACGATGTCGCGCACCAGGCCGGTGATCCGCGACGCCAGCGTGAAGAGCGAAATCGTCGACGCCGCGCGCAGCAGGTTCATGGAAGGGACGGGGGGTGGGCAACGCTCGGGACAGGACCGCCGATGCTATACTCGCGGTCTTTGCCGAAAACCATCTAGCGTCACATGGCCACCGCCTCCAAAGCCAAGAAGAAGACCGTCCGCATCGCCTCCGGGCTGAAGCGCGCGCGTCAGGACATCAAGCTCAACGCCGCCAACACGGCCCTGCGTTCGCGCTTTCGCACCGTGATCAAGAACGTGCAGAAGGCGGTCGACGCCGGCGACAAGGCCAAGGCGGCGGAGCTCTTCAAGACGGCGCAGCCGATCATCGACTCGGTCGCCGACAAGAACCTCTTCCACAAGAACAAGGCGGCGCGCCACAAGAGCCGCCTCGCCGCCAAGGTCAAGGCGCTGGCCACGGCCGCCTGAACATCCTTCGGCATCGCGAAAGGCCCGCCTTGCGGGCCTTCTTTTCGTTCGGGGCCGGCGCGAAGGCGTCAGGGCGCGTCCAGATCGGGATGCTCGATCACGACCAGCTCGTTGTCGCGCGCGAAGTTCATGACGAAGTCCCAGGCCATCGGCTCCAGCTCGCGTAGCGCCGGGTTGACGACGACGCCCTTGACGCCGCCGACGAAGCGCGGGACGCAATACGGCGAGTAGCCGATGAATCCCGCGGGCCCGCCGGACGAGCCCTCGGGCCGGAAGCACGACATCGTTCCGGCGAGGCGCTCGGCCCAGTCGCTCGGGCGGAAGGTCTTGCCGTCGCGCGTCAGGCCCTGGATGAAGACTTCGCTCGTTTCGGCCACGGATCCGCAGGAGGGTGAACGGCGATTGTCGCCCGCCGGAAGCGCGGTGTGCTGCAATGCAACAAGCGCGCGCCGTGTCGAATGCCGCGCCTTTAGAATCCGCCCTCCCCCGGCCCCCCGGAGCAACGCCCATGAACGCGCCCGACAGGCTTCCCGCGACCGCCCGGCCCCCCACCGACGCCGCCGGCGCCGAGCCGCACGTGATGCCGACCTACGGCCGCCTGCCGATCGCGCTGTCGCACGGCCGAGGCTGCTGGCTCTGGGACACCGAAGGCAAGAAGTACCTCGACGCGCTGGGCGGCATCGCGGTCAACACGCTCGGCCACGCGCATCCGCAGCTCGTGCCCGCGCTCACCGACCAGATCGGCAAGCTCATCCACAGCTCGAACTACTACCTCGTGCCGCTGCAGGAGCGTCTGGCCGCGAAGCTGTGCGAGCTCTCCGGCCTGTCGAACGTGTTCTTTTGCAACTCCGGCCTCGAGGCCAACGAGGCGGCGCTCAAGATCGCGCGCAAGTTCGGCCACGACAAGGGCATCGACCGCCCGGAGATCGTCGTCTACGAAGCGGCGTTCCATGGCCGCTCGATCGCGACGCTGTCGGCCACCGGCAACGCCAAGATCCAGGCCGGCTTCGGCCCGCTCGTCGAGGGCTTCGTCCGGGTGCCGCTGAACGACGTCGGCGCCATCGAGAAGGTCGCCACGAGCCGCCCGAACGTGGTGGCCGTCTTCCTGGAGGTGATCCAGGGCGAGGGCGGGATCCGGCCGACGACGGTCGACTACCTGAGGCAGGTCCGCAGGATCTGCGACGAGCGCGGCTGGCTGCTCATGCTGGACGAAGTGCAGTGCGGCATGGGCCGCACCGGCAAGTGGTTCGCGCACCAGTGGGCCGGCATCCGTCCCGACGTCATGCCGGTCGCCAAGGGGCTCGGCTCGGGCGTGCCGATCGGCGCCGTCGTCTGCGGGCCGCGCGCCGCCGGCGTCCTGGGGCCGGGCAACCACGGCACGACCTTCGGCGGCAATCCGCTGGCGATGCGCGCCGGCGTCGAGACGCTGCGCATCATGGAAGAGCAAGGCCTGCTCGCCAATGCAGCCGAGGTCGGCGCCCTCCTCAAGGGCGGGCTCGAGCGCGAGCTCGCCGGCGTCGCCGGCGTGGTCGAGGTGCGCGGCCAGGGCCTGATGATCGGCATCGAGCTCGATCGTCCGTGCGCGCCCCTCCTCGGCCGCGCGGCCGATGCCGGGCTGATGATCAGCGTCACCGCGGAGCGCGTCGTGCGGCTGCTGCCGGCGTTGATCCTCGACCGCGACGAAGCGGCGCAGATCGTCGCCATCCTCTGCCCCCTGATCAAGGAATTCCTGCGCGAACCTGCATGAACGCGGCATGAAACCGGGAATGAGCCTCAGCAAGCACTACCTGCAGTTCAGGGACTTCCGCGCCGAGGAATACGCCTACCTGTTCGAGCGTGCAGCGGTCATCAAGAAGCGCTTCAAGAACTACGAGAAGTACACGCCGCTGGTCGACCGCACGCTGGCGATGATCTTCGAGAAGGCGTCGACGCGAACGCGCGTCAGCTTCGAGGCCGGCATGTACCAGATGGGCGGCTCGGTCGTGAACCTGACGAGCAGCGACAGCCAGCTCGGCCGCGCCGAGCCGATCGAGGACACGGCGCGCGTCATCAGCCGGATGGTCGACATCGTCATGATCCGCACCTACGAGCAGGCCAAGCTCGAGGCGTTCGCCGCGAACTCGCGCGTGCCGGTGATCAACGGCCTCACCAACGAGTACCACCCGTGCCAGATCCTGGCCGACGTGTTCACGTGGATCGAGCAGCGCGGCAGCATCGAAGGCAAGGTCGTCGCCTGGGTCGGCGACGGCAACAACATGGCGGCGACCTGGCTCCAGGCCGCCGACATCCTCGGCTTCACCCTGCACGTGAGCACGCCGAACGGTTACGAGGTCGACGCGGACGCCGCCGGCGTCAAGCGGCGCGACTGCTTCAAGGTCTTCCGCGATCCGCTCGAGGCCTGCCGCGGCGCCGACCTCGTCACCACCGACGTCTGGACCAGCATGGGCTACGAGGCCGAGAGCGCCGAGCGCATGAAGGCGTTCGCCGACTGGTGCGTCGACCGCGAGATGATGGCCGCGGCCCGGCCCGATGCGCTCTTCATGCACTGCCTGCCCGCGCATCGCGGCGAGGAGGTCGAGGCCGAGGTGATCGACGGGCCGCAGTCGGTGGTGTGGGACGAGGCCGAGAACCGGATGCACGTGCAGAAGGCGCTCATGGAGTACCTGGTCCTCGGCCGGATCGGCTGAAGCGGGACCGGGCTCGTGAAGCTCGCCCTGATCGCCGATCTTCACGCGAACCGCGAGGCATTGACCGCGGTGCTCGCCCATGCGGCGGCGCAAGGCGCCGGGCGCCATGTCTATCTCGGAGACTACGTGGGCTACGGCGCGGATCCCGGGTGGGTCGTCGACCGCGTGCGCGAGCACGTCGCCGCCGGCGCCCTCGCCGTCCAGGGCAACCACGACGCGGCGGTCGTCGCCGGGCCGCAGGCCAGCATGGTCGCCGACGCGCGGGCGGTCGTCGCCTGGACGCGCGACCGGCTCGATGCCGCGCAGCTCGCCTTTCTCGCCGCGCTGCCGATGAGCCGGGTCGAGGGCGATGCGCTGTTCGTGCATGCGAACGCGTGGGCGCCGGCCGAATGGGCCTATCTCGAAGGGCGCAGCGAAGCGGCGCGCAGCCTGATGGCGACCGACCGCCGCTTCACCTTCTGCGGCCATGTCCACGTGCCCATGCTCTATCACCTCTCCGCCACCGGCAAGGCCGGCGACTTCAAGCCGGCGCCCGGCATCGCCATCCCGCTGTCGTCGCAGCGACGCTGGCTCGCTATCCCCGGCTCGGTCGGCCAGCCGCGCGACGGCAACCCGGCGGCGTGCTACGCCTTGTTCGACAGCGACGCGCATGCGCTGACGTTCCATCGCGTCCCCTACGACCACGCGGCCGCCGCCGCGAAGGTGCGCGCCGCCGGCCTGCCGCAGCGGGTCGCCGAGCGCCTCGCCGGTGACGCCTGAGGCGAGCGTCGCGCCGGCCTCGCTCGAGGTCGGCCAGGTCGTCGACGGCTACCGTCTCGACGCCCTCGCGCATCGCGGCGGCATGGCGACGCTCTGGCACGTCAGCCGGGTCGACGCCGACGGGTCCGCCGCCGCGCTGCCGCTCCTGATGAAGGTGCCGCGACTGCGCGGCGGCGACGACCCGACGGCGATCGTCGGCTTCGAGGTCGAGCAGATGATCATGCCGACGCTCACCGGGCCGCACGTGCCGCGCTACGTCGCGCACGGCGACATCACCCGGCTGCCCTACATCGTGATGGAGCGCATCGAGGGGCGTTCGCTGCGCGAGCGCTTCGACGCCGCGCCGCTGCCGATCGACGAGGTCGCGCTGCTCGGCGCGAAGGTCGCAACGGCGCTGCACGACCTGCACCGTCAGCGCGTCGTCCACCTCGACGTGAAGCCGAGCAACGTGATGCTGCGCCGGCAGGCCGACGGCAGCGACGGCGACGCGGTGCTGATCGACTTCGGCCTGTCGCGCCACGATCTCCTGCCCGACCTGCTCGAGGAAGAGTTCGAGCTGCCGATGGGAACCTCGCCCTACATGTCGCCCGAGCAGGTGCGCTTCGTTCGCAACGATCCGCGCAGCGACCTGTTCTCGACCGGCGTCATGCTGTACCACCTGACGACGGGCGAGCGCCCGTTCGGCGCGCCGGGCAGCGTGCACGGGCTGCGCAGGCGCCTGTACCGCGAGCCGACGGCGCCGCGCAGCCTGCGCGCCGATTGCCCGCCGTGGCTGCAGGAGGTGATCCTGCGCTGCCTCGAAGTGCGGCCGGAACGGCGCTACCAGACGGCGGCGCAGCTGGCCTTCGACCTCCAGCACCCCGACCAGGTCGCGCTCGGCGAGCGCGCCGATCGCACCGGCAGCGGCAGCGCGCTCGGCGTCGTCAAGCGCTGGTTCGTCTCGCTGCGCGAGAGCGACGCGATCGAGGGAGGGGCCGGCGGGCACTCGGCGCGCAGCCCGATCGTGCTCGCCGCCATCGACATCGACGGCGCCGACCCCGCGCTGCTCGAGGCGGCGCGCGACACGGCGCTGCGCCTGCTCGAGACCGAGTCCGGCGCGCGGCTCGCCTGTCTGACGGTGATGCGCATCAACCGCGTCGGCATGGACGATCTCCTCGACGGCGACGGCACGCCGCGCCATCTCAAGCTCCTGATCGCGCTGCGGCACTGGGCGCGGCCGCTGCAGCAGGCCCTGGGCGCAGCGGGCGGCACCGACCGCGACGCCGCCGCGCGTGTCACCTTCCACGTCATCGAGGCCGTCGATCCGGCGGCGGCGATCGTCGACTACGCGCGCCGCAACCAGATCGATCACATCGTCATGGGCGCGCGCAGCAGCGGCCGACTGCGCCGCCACCTGGGCAGCGTCTCGGCGCGCGTCGTCGCCGAGTCCGATTGCACGGTGACCGTCGTGCGCGCCCCGGCCAGCGCGAGCTGACGCGGCGGCGCGACGACGACGATCAGGACCGCTCCTCGACGAGCGTGCCGCGCGCCCAGCGACCCGTGTGGACGGTCGCCATCGCGACGCCGACGCAGGCCACCGCCATGCCGGCCCACATCGTCACGGTGGGCGCCGCGCCGTACACCGCCCACTCGACCAGCGCCGCGACCGGCGGGGTGAGGTAGAGCAGGCTCGTCACGCCGGTCGCCTGGCCGTGGCGCATGAGCAGGTGGAGGATCGAGAACGCGCCGATCGAGCCGAGGACGACGTGGTACGCGAGCGCCAGCGCGATCGGCGCGCTCCAGGCGATCGCGAAGCCCTCGACGGCGACGCCGAGCGGCAGCATCAGCGACGCGGTCGCGGCGAAGTGGATGCAGACGGCGGCGCGCAGGTCGCTGCCCGCGCAGAACTGCCGCTGGTAGAGCGTGCCGGCGGTCACGCACAGCAGGGCCCAGGTCACGGCGAGGACGCTGGCGAACGTCGCGCCGCCCGAGTGGGCGCGCTCGCCGACGACGAGGGCGACGCCGGCCAGGCCGACGCCGACGCCGACCTTCTGCAACGTACCGAGCCGCTCGTGCAGCCAGCGCGACACGATCACCGCCGTCAACAGCGGCTGCAGCGCGAGGACGAGCGCCGTCACGCCGGCCGACAGGCCCCAGCGCTGCGCGTAGTGGCTGCCGCCGAGGTAGCCGGCGTGGCTGAGAAGGCCGGCGACCGCGATGTGCGCCCACTCGGCGCGCGTCGTCGGCCAGCGCGCGCGCAGGCCGAAGGCGACCATCGCAACGAAGAACGCGAGCCCGTAGCGGATGCCGATGTAGGTGAATGGCGCCGCATGCTCGAGCGCGATGCGCGAGGCGACGAAGCCGGCGCCCCAGACGATGACGAAGTAGGCCGACAGGGCGACCACCGCGGCGTGGGCAAGCGGCGGCGCCGCGTGCTCGCCGGCGCGTTTCGGCGCGGCAGGAGTGGCGGCCATGGGCCCACGCTAGGGAGCGTGGCCGGCCATGTCAAGCTGGCCCGGGGCCCGCGTCGACGTGTGCGAATTAACCGACACCGTGCGCGCGCGGCCGGTGCTACCGTCGCTTCGCTCATGGACACGATCGCCCTCGCCGCGCCCGGCGCGGCCCGCCGCGACGACTGCATCGCGCTCGACCGCGCCGATCCGCTCGCCGCGCTGCGCGACGAGTTCGTGCTGCCCGAAGGCGTCGTCTACCTCGACGGCAACTCGCTCGGCGCGTTGCCGCGCCGGACCGCTGGACGCCTGGCCGAAGTCGCCGAGCGCGAATGGGGCGAAGGCCTCATCCGCAGCTGGAACGACGCCGGCTGGATCGACCTGTCGCAACGCATCGGCGACAAGGTCGCGGCGCTCATCGGCGCGCGCCCCGGCGAGGTCACCGTCGCCGACTCGACCTCGCTCAACCTGTTCAAGGCGCTCAGCGCAGCCGTGGCGCTGCAGCGCGCCGACTCACCGAGTCGGCGCGTGATCGTCTCCGAGCAGGGCAACTTCCCGACCGACCTCTACATCGCCGAAAGCGTCGCCGCGTCGAACGGGCTCGTGCTCCGGCTCGTCGACGGCGCCGGCATCGAGGAGGCGCTGGACGACGACGTCGCGGTGCTGATGCTGACCCACGTCAACTACCGCAGCGGCCGCATGCACCGGCTCGCCGAGACGACGCGCGCGGCGCATGCGGCGGGCGCGCTCGCGATCTGGGACCTCGCGCATTCGGCCGGCGCCGTGCCGGTCGACCTGCACGGCGCCGATGCTGATTTCGCGGTCGGGTGCGGCTACAAGTACCTGAACGGCGGGCCCGGCGCGCCGGCGTTCGTGTGGGCGCACCCGCGCCACACCGCGCGCATGGACCGCGAGCAGCTGCGCCAGCCGCTTTCGGGCTGGCTGGGCCACGCGGCGCCGTTCGATTTCGCACCGTCGTACCGGCCGGCGCGCGGGATCGCCCGCTTCGTCTGCGGAACGCCGTCGGTCCTGGCGATGAGCGCGCTCGAAGGCGGCGTCGACGTCTTCGCGGCCGCGGAGGCGGCCGGCGGGATGGCCGCGCTGCGCGCCAAGTCGATCGCCCTCGCCGATCTCTTCATCGCCCAGGTCGAGGCGCGGTGCGCCGGGCTGGGCCTCGCACTCGTCACGCCGCGCGACGCGTCGATGCGCGGCAGCCAGGCCAGCTTCGCCCACGCCGAGGGCTATCGCGTCATGCAGGCGCTGATCGAGCGCGGCGTCATCGGCGACTTCCGCGCCGGCGAGGCGAGCGCGGCCGGCGACCGGGCCGATCCGAGCCTTGCCGCCGACCTGCTCCGCTTCGGCTTCACGCCGCTGTACACGCGCTACGTCGACGCGTGGGACGCTGCAGCGCAGCTGCACGACGTGCTGCGGAGCGGTGCCTGGCAGCACGATCGGTTCGCCCGGCGCGGCATGGTCACATGACGACGAGCGATCCGCGCGCGCCGTCGCCGGCCGACATCGTCGCCGGCGAAGACGCGAAGCTCGACTTCAGCAAGGAGATGAGCTACGGCGACTATCTCCGCCTCGACGAGCTGCTCGGCGCTCAGCACCCGCGCTCGGGCGCGCACGACGAGATGCTGTTCATCGTCCAGCACCAGGTGACCGAGCTGTGGATGAAGCTGATGCTGCACGAGCTGCGCGCGGCCATCGGCGCGATCGCCGGCGACGAGCTCCAGCGCGCCTTCAAGATGCTCGCGCGCGTCAGCAAGATCATGGAGCAAATGGTCCACGCCTGGGACGTGCTCGCGACGATGACGCCGCCCGAGTACTCGACCATCCGGCCCTCGCTCGCCTCGAGCAGCGGCTTCCAGAGCTGGCAGTACCGCCAGATCGAGTTCCTGCTCGGCAACAAGAACGCCGCCATGCTGAAGCCGCACGCGCACCGGGCCGACCGGCTCGCCGAAGTGCAGGCGGCGCACGACGCGCCGTCGCTCTACGACGAAGCGCTGCGCCTGCTCGCGCGGCGCGGCCTGCCGGTGCCGAACGACCGGCTCGAGCGCGACTGGTCGGCGCCGTACGTGGCGAGCGAGGGCGTCGAGCAGGCCTGGCTCGTGGTCTACCGCGATCCGGAGTCGCACTGGGACCTGTACCAGCTCGGCGAGGAGCTGACCGACCTCGAGGACATGTTCCGGCTCTGGCGCTTCCGCCACGTGACGACGGTCGAGCGCGTCATCGGCTTCAAGCGCGGCACCGGCGGCACCGGCGGCGTCAGCTACCTGAGGAAGATGCTCGACGTCGTCCTGTTCCCCGAGATCTGGAAGCTGCGCACCGATCTTTGAGGCGCGGCGAAGTCAGCGGACGGCGAGCAGCGCCTCGCGGACGAAGTCGAGCCGGTCCTGGCCGAAGAACATCTCGTCGCCGACGAAGAACGTCGGCGCGCCGAAGACGCCGCGCGCGACGGCTTCCTCGGTCGTCGCGATCAGCTTCGCCTTCACTTCGGGGTCGCCGACGAGGGCCGTGAACGCCTCGGCATCGAACCCCGCCTCGGCGAGCGTCGTGGCCAGCACCGACGGATCGCCGAGGTTCTTCGGCTCCTCCCACATTGCCCGCTCGACCGCGTCGAGGTAGCGGAGGAAGTCGTCGGGCCGGCGCATCAGCAGGCCGGTCGCGCCCCGCATCAGCGTCAGCGTGTTGATCGGAAAGTGCGGATTGAACGCGAACCGCACGCCGTAGCGACGCGCCCAGCGCTTGATGTCCTCGTTCATCCAGCGGCCCTTCGCCGGCACCGTCACCGGGCTCGCGTTGCCGCTCGCCTTGAAGACGCCGCCGAGCAGCATCGGGCGCCAGGCGATCGTCGCGCCGGCCTCGGCGGCGATCTTCGGCAGCTGCGTCCACGCGAGGTAGGCCGTCGGGCTGCCGACGTCGAAGAAGTATTCGACCGTTCGCTTGCTGTCGTCCATCTCATTCCTTCAGGGGTCGACGCAATGTCGCAGAAGGCGCGACACTTGCGCATCCGGGTTTGGGCTGTTGACGCTCCCCTTCGATCGATGACCGCTCGCGTTTTCATCAGCTATCGCACCAGCGACGGCGTCGACAAGGCGACCGCCCTGGCCCGGGACCTCGACGCGCTGTTCGGCCAGGAGCAGATCTTCCTCGACAAGGACGACCTGCCGGCCGGCAGCCGCTGGCGCGACGAGATCGCGCGCGCGCTGCACGAGGCCCCGATCCTGCTCGTCCTCGTGACCCCCAACTACCTCGGCGCCCGCGACAGCGACGGCAAGCGCTGCATCGACCGCGCCGACGATCCGGTGCGCGACGAGCTCGCCGCTGCGGTCGCCGCCAACGCCCACGTCATTCCCCTGATGTGCGATGGCGTCGCCGAGACGCCCTCGGCGGCGACGCTGCCGCCGCCGTTCGATCAGCTCTCCGAGCGCACGTGGCGGCGCCTGCGCGCCTACGACTGGCGGGAAGACCTCGCGCGCCTCGGCGACGACCTGCGGGCGCTCGGCGTGGTGCCGCGCACGACGCCGGCGCCGCTCGGCTCGGCGCCGCTGCCGCTCGCCGCGCTCGACGAGGTCGAGTCGGCGGCCGGCCGGCTCGGCATCGGGCGCCGGCTCGCCCTCCTCGGCGGCGCCGTCCTCCTCGTCGGCGGCGGCGTCGCCGTCTGGCGCTGGCAGGCGATGAAGGCGGCCAGCCTCGCCGGACGCTGGCGCGCCAACATCGGCAAGAAGGGGGCGACGACCTCGCGCGACGGCGAGATCGTCAACGTGACGATCGAGCAGAAAGGCGAGAGCCTGCGCGTCGCCAGCAGCGCCGTCGACATCGCGCAGGATCCCGACTGGCAGAAGTACCGGGCGTTCTGGCAGGAGCGTTTCGGCCAGCCGCTCGACAAGGTGTTCTACCGCGGCGAAGGGGTCCTGCAGCAGGACGACGTGAAAGCGCCCGACGCGCCCGCCGGTCCGCGCCGCGTGCTGCTGACGGTGCACGTCGACCCGCCCGAAGGCGGCGACCCGATCGACACCGGCGCCTTGCGCGGCGCGATCGATCCCGACGGAACGCGCATCCGCGCCCGGCTCTGGCTCAACAGCGAGCAGGGCGAGCGCATCGTCGACCTGCGCCGCGAGCCCTAGGCCGCGCGGCGCCGCGACGACGGCGCTCGCCGGCGTCGCTCAGCGAACCGCGGCGACGGTCTTGCCGCGCGCCTGCTGGGGCGCCGGCGCGGGCAGCTTCGCCAGCGCAGCGCCGGCGCTGCCTTCGACGGGCAGGCGCTTCTCGCGCCACTCGGGCATGCCGCCGCGGAACCAGTAGATCTTGGTGTAGCCCTCGGCGACCGCCGCCCGCGACGCCTTGTACGACTTCCAGCACTCGGGCCCGTTGCAGAGGAACACGACCGGCTTGTCCTTGGGTACGGTCTTGAGCGCGCTGAAGTCGTCCTTCTTCGCGTCGAAGTCGACTTCCTTCAGGCTCTTCTCGACGTACGACGCGAGCACCGCACCGCGGATGTGCTCGTTCTCGAATTCCTTCTGCGATCGCGTGTCGACGATCGTCGCGCCCTGCTTGGCGAGCTCGGCGACCTGCTCCGCGCTGACACGCGTGACGCCGTTGACGGTTTCCGGCGTGGCGATGCCGAGCGAGGCGACGTAGGTGAACTGGCGCGCCGCGTCGGCCGACGCCATGCGGAACCGGCCGACGCCGGGAATCGCGCCGTCTGGAGAATTGACCCAGTCGCCGAGACGCGCGCATTCGGTGGCGCAGAAGTCCTTGCGAACGACCATGTTCATGCCGCCCGGCACGGGCCGGGTCGTCTTCAGGATGCGCGCCTGGCCCGGGTGCTGGGTGATCCACTCCTTCGCCTGCGCCTCGTCGGCGACGGTGACGTCGGCCATGTCGAACGAGAGCGCCACCAGCCCGCCCCCGCTCGTGTTGCCGTAGGTGACCTTCGAGAACTGGCCGAGCTTGAGGCCCGATTCGGTGAGCAGGCCCTTGGCCATGTAGCTGCGCAGCGAGTCCTGCTGCGGCAGGTAGAGGCGCTTGCCCGCGAGCTTCTCGACCTTGTCGATGTCGTTCTTGGCGACCAGCGCGTAGGTCTGCTCCTGCCCGCTCGTCGCGAGCAGCTGGTAGGCGTGCAGGATCGCCGAGGCGGTCACGTGCGCCGGCGCGATGATGATCTCGTTCTCGACCGTGCGGCTGGCGCGCATGACCTCGGCCATCGTCGAGGTCTGGGTGATCGTCGTGCGCGAGCCGGTGGCGCGCGTCAGCGACTGCGCCGGCGCGAGCGACGCGCTCAGCAGGACGTCGCCGCTCGCATCGGCGGGATCGACGCCGAGGAGGACGCGGATCTCGGCGGCAGCGGCGCTGCCGGCGCCGAGCGAGAGCCCGACGAAGAGCGCCAGCACGGCGGCGCGGGCCGACTTGGAAGAAGACGTCATGGGGAGTGCTCCTGACAGCCGTCGCGCGAGACGCGACAAACTTTCGAAGCTTAAGGCGGCCGCGACGGCGGATCGGGGAAAACGCGGGCGCCGAGCGGAAATTAGTTCACGGGTATTGCCCCGGCGCCACAGTCGACGTGCGCTGCGCGCATGAGAAAGCGCCCGGCGCCCTGCGCTGCAGCGGCCGGGCGCGACTTGCAACGAATCGCTTCTTTAGCCGATCTTCACGGGGACGAAGATCTTCTCGCCTTCGCGC